>CAZVOQ010000085.1:2721-7216 GCA_964628475.1 uncultured Oscillospiraceae bacterium
CATCAAAAATCTTCACATAGTAAATCACTTGCAAAAAGCTTTTAATAATTAAATATTCATAAAAAAACAAGTGGCTTCATAAAACCACTTGTTTTTTTATAATTTTAATATTTAATTTATAATTATTTTATAATGCTCTTAATTTATTAATTATTTTGAATTTGCTCATATAAAAATCTATGATAGTATTTTAATTTTGTAAACTTCAATATTCTTTCCATAAAAAAGCCATCATAACTTCCGCCTAGAACTCCAACTAAAGGCATTCCTTGAATAAATTTTGAAACCAAAAGTTTTTGACAAAGTAAATCAGAAGTGTTGGTAATTTCTTTGTTTAAATCATATTTTTTATATTCTTCTTTTTCTCTTATTAATTTATCTAGTTTCATATTACTAATAATAATGCTATTATCTTCTAAAAGCGATGTTTGAATAATAAATAAAATAAATATTTTTTCTTTTTCAGATTTATAATCAAACCCAAATGATAAAGAGATTTCATAAATTGCTTTTAAAATTTGAGCTAAAAACAATGGAATATCCATAGGACCTATCCCTAAAACGCCAAAGCCTGCCCCTTTAATCGTTGAGGCTAGTATATTTATATTAGCCTTATTTACTGAGTTATTATTAATATCCTTTAAAGATTTTCTATCATTTTTAATTTCTAACTCTATATTGTATTTATTATATTCTTCTAAAATCTTTTCTTTAGAGTAAGATTTTTCTATTAAATTAACCCCTTTTAAAAAAACTATATCAAATGCCTTTAAAAATGCTTTTTGAAGAGTTTGCTCTAATTTTTTTGGAACTTTTTCTTTTAATTGATTAATGATTTTAATGTCTAAAGGCTTCATTGCCAATTTAATAAATTTATTTTCTTTATTAATCGTTTTTATAAGCTCTTTTTGTGAATTAACTTTCATTTAATCACCTCAAAATTTAAGAAATAATACTATCAACATTAAATGGAGAAACTTCTAACATAATAACTCCATCTGAAGATATAATAGTGCCTTCTGGAAGAATTAGATTATCAAAAAAATATTCATCACTAGTTAAAAGTATTTCAAAATCGCTTAGAATATATCCATTTGGATAATCTATTTTTATCAATACATTTTCATAGTTAGGATTAGTGATATCGTATGTATTTGCTTTTATTTCTTCGCCATCAACTATTATTTCATTTTCAATTTCAATAATAGAATATTCTTCATTTTTTGCAACTAAATATAGGAAACCAAGAGATTGATGATTAGTTGAATACAAATAAACTCCAACTCCGCCTCCATATTGAAAAATATCCCCTTCACTAACTGAAAATGAAATTACATCGTCAATTACTAAGCTTTCACCATTAATGCTAACACTTGTTGGCAAGCCAATTCTTAAATAATTTTCAACTGTTAACTCATAATCTCCTGCTGGAATATCAAGCCCAACTAAATGAGTTCCTGGATAATATGTAACATTATATACTTCTCCACTAGCAACAGAGTACATAAAATCATACTCACTTTGCCAATAAGCACTTTCTGGCATATTTTCAATATCTGGAAGTTCTATATCATCTAAAATTTCATCAAAATCACTTTGATTATCTTCATTAAAACTTTCTATATTTTCCATTATTTGATTGTAATCATATTCTGGTTCTGGTTCTGGCTCAAAAATATCAAGATTTAATGCCATCACAATTAATAAAGGTATCGCCCCGAGTATCGTTCTGCGAATCATATTACCAAATGATGAATTGTTATTTGATGTAGACTTATTATAATTCGTGTTGTATTGTTTATTATAATTTTGACTTGGCTGGTTTTTTGTTTTTCTTTCTTCTTGATAGTATTTATTTTCTATTTTTTCGCTTTTCAGTGTATTACCATCTGTTCCATGCATACGCATCCCCAGTTAGGACAGGTATTACCTAGGACGGTTGTGTCACATAACGGACATTTTTTCATACTAATTCCCCTTTATATATCTCATTAATTTTTAATATTACTGCTTACCTTCTTTAATTCCTTTTGCTAATAACACTCCAAAAGCAGTTTTAAAAATTATATTCATATCACCTAAAAAAGTTATTTTTTTTACATAATCCCCATCATACTTTGCCTTTACTGGTATCGGAAGCTCATCTCTGCCCATAATTTGAGCGAGCCCCGTTAACCCTGGGCGAACATCATTTGCTTTATATAAATCTCTTTCTTTAATTAAATCGTCTTGATTCCATAAAGCTGGCCTTGGCCCTACTATACTCATTTCACCTTTTAAAATATTAATAATTTGTGGCAATTCATCAAGACTAGATTTTCTTAAAAACTTGCCAATTGGTGTTATTAAATTTTCTGGATTTTGCAAAAGATGAGTTGGAACATCTTTTGGAGTATCTGAATACATTGTTCTAAATTTTAGTATATTAAAATATGTTTTGTCTTTTCCTATTCTTTTTTGAGTAAATAGTATATTCCCTTTTGAATCAATTTTAATTAAAAGCGAAAGTATAATAAATACTGGCGATAAAACTATTAACGCAATAAAACTTAATATAAAATCAATTATTCTTTTAAACAATAGTCTATACATTAAAATGTTCCTTTCTTTTTATTTTAGTAGGTTGTATAGTCAACTGCATTATGATTAAATGTTGGAACTATCTCTTTTAATGCTTCTAGTAATCTATCCCTATCATTAGTATTCGCAATTTTATTTAATTCTAATAAACTTCCAAAGAATTTTTCTTCATTCATTTTTAAAGCAGAGCCTATATAAATCTTTTTATTAAAGGTTGTTCTTACGCTTTCTTCATCCTGCATTAATTCTTCAAATAATTTTTCGCCTGGCCTTAACCCTGTAAAAACTATATCAATATCTTTATAAGGAATAGCCCCCGACATTTTTATTAAATTTTCAGCAAGAGTAACTATTTTAACAGGCTCACCCATATCTAAAACAAATATATCTCCGCCTCTATCTCCCATAGCACCAGCTTCTAAAACAAGGCTAACTGCCTCTGGAATAGTCATAAAATATCTAACTATATCTTGATGTGTTACAGTTATCGGCCCACCCTCAGCTAATTGATCTTTAAATAAAGGCAATACCGAGCCATTACTTCCTAAAACATTACCAAATCTAACTGCCACAAACTTTGTGTGCTTTGCATCAGTGGCTATATTTTGAACAATCATTTCGCAAATTCTTTTTGTAGCTCCCATAACATTAGTTGGATTAACTGCTTTATCTGTTGAAATTAAAACAAATTTTTCTGCTTTAAATTTTTCTGCTGCTAGTGCACAGTTATATGTTCCAAAAACATTATTTTTCACTGCTTCCTCTGGAGCATCTTCCATTAAAGGCACATGTTTATGAGCTGCTGCATGGAATATAACATTCGGTGAAAACTCACGAAATAAATCATCTATTTTATTTTGATCTCTAACCGATGCTATTCTAACGCTTAATTTTAATGTATTTTTATATTTTCTTATTAACTCTTGCTGTATTGCATATGCTGAATTTTCATAAATATCTATTATAACTAGATGTTTTGGATTTAACCCTGCAATTTGTCTACATAATTCGCTACCAATAGAGCCACCGCCACCAGTTACAAATACTACCTTATCTTTAACTAAAAGTGTTGATTCTTCTGCTAGAATTATAGGCTCTCTTCCTAATAAATCCTCAACTTTAATATCTGTAATTCTTGAGGCTATATCTCCACCGTCTGAAATTAATTTTGATATATCTGGCAATGTTCTAATATTACAATTTGTTTGAGTACAAACATCAAGAATTCTTTTTCTATCTTGTGCATCTAAAGTTGGAATAGCTATTAGAATTGTGTTTATATTGCATTGGTCAACGAGTGTTGGTATATCTTCAACCGTTCCCATTACGTCAACTCCGATAATTGCTCTTCCTATCTTATCTTTATCATCATCAACAGCACAAACTATATTCATTTCTGAATATGGATTTTTATGAATTTCATGAAGGAGCGTTGAGGCTGCATCTCCAGCACCAACTATTAAAACACGCTTTGTTTTATATCCTGAGTTTGAAATCTTTGTGTTTCTATACATTCGATATGTTAAACGAGTATATAAAGTTAAGGATGCTGCAAAAACTGAGGATATTGCATATACAGATAATGGGATTCTAGTTTCAATAAATATTGTGTTTGTTATAATAATAAATGTTCCTACTGCTAATAAAGATGCTTTTACACATCTAAAAAATTCAACTATTTCTGCATATCGCCATAGGCTATCATATAAGCCTAAAACAACATATGATATACCAAAACAAGACACAAAAAGATAACAACTAGAAACCATTAAACTCAAATACTGAACAAAGGACTCATTGCCACTAATAAATATCCAAGTAAAAATGTATGCAGTTGCTACAATTAATATGTCACTTAAGAATAAGAACACTCTTCTATATTTTGATAAAAATTTCGATATAAAAACAGGCATTA
>CAZVOQ010000086.1:0-7098 GCA_964628475.1 uncultured Oscillospiraceae bacterium
TATTTTTATATTTCAAAATTAAAAACTCATCTTTTTTGGAAAACTTAAATCTTTTAAAAAACTCAGTTTTCGACAAATCCATATCATTAAAAATCTTAATATATGTGTAATCTAAATTCTGCACCATTTGAATATTTGTTAGAATATACTTTATATCTTCTAAGAACTTTAATGAGTAATAATTAGTGAAATCTTTTCGCATAAATAAGATAACGCACGAAAAAACAATTAAAATCACACCCACAATTTCAAACATCTATAATCTCCCTCACTTTATATAATTTATTTTCTAAAACAATTATTTTATCAAAAACATTATTATCTATTAATTTTTTAATACTAGGGCGTTTTTTTGCTTCTTGAAGTGAATTTGCGTGTGCAGTGCAGATAAATTTCACCCCAGTGTTAACGCTTGATAGAATAGCCCTGCTTTCGCTTTCATCCCCTATTTCATCACATATAATGATATTTGGATTTAAAGTTCTTGTTGCCATTTCTATTGCCACCGATTTTGCTATTCTTTTTATCGTATCAACGCTTGAATTTTTAATTATTAATTCTTCTCTTTCATCGCAAACGCAAACATTTTCATCTTTTGAAAGCTGTTTAATCAAGCTTTTTAAAAATGTGGTTTTTCCAGTGTGTGGTGAGCCTAAAATTAAAATCCCTTTATTAAATTCAAAATTTTCACATAAAAATTCAAAGCTTTTATCATAAGCAATCCTTATATTTAAAGATAATAATTCTTTTAAAATATTTATTTTACCTGCACTGGAAAACACTCCCCCTATCCCCACTCTATGCCCACCTTTAATAATTATAAATCCATTAGAAATTTCCTTTTCAAAAGCGTTCACTGAGTATTCGCAGATAGAATAAAATATATTTTCCAGTATTTCTTTTGTTATTATATAATTTTCTATTTTTATATTTTGTTTATTTATGTTGCAAATTATATTTTGATTTAATCGAAGTCTTATTTCTGTCGGCTTGTCCTTTAATAAATTGCTATTTAATAAAATATTTTTAGTGTTTTCATCAAAATACGATAAAACTTCATTAATTTCCTTTTCCATTTATTTCACTTCCTTTTAAAATATCTTATGCAGACAAGTTTTATTTAAGACCAATTATTGTAAAACAAAAAACGCATAATAACCTACTATACATAGAAATATTTGAAATATAATTTTATCTGTGTTATAATTTTATAAAGATTATTTATATTTCACGCATTGCGTGAAATAGTGAAAAATGAAGAATTAATAGTGAATAGTTATAAAAGAAAATCTTTGATTTTCATTTTAAATAGTCGCCTTGCGACACCTTAACTTTTCATTTTTCACTGTTCACTTTTCACTAATACCTTAATGGGATATTATATATAGTATGGAGGAATAGCTCGTGAAACTTTTATTTCTAATTGGAAATGCTGCAGTAGGTAAAATGACTGTAGGACAGCAACTTATGAATATTACTGATTTAAGACTTTTTCACAATCATATGTCTATTGAACCAATCATTGAAGTTCTGGGTTATTTTAACGGCAAAGCAAGTAATAGGATTCGTGAAGTTGTCTTTGAAGAATTTGCAGAATCAAATAATTACGGAATGATATTCACTTATATGTGTGCATTTGACATGCAGGAAGATTGGGATTATATAGAATATGTCAAAAACATTTTTAAAAAACGAAATGACAATATGGAGTTTTATTATGTGGAACTTGTAGCTTCAACAGAAATTCGAATGGAAAGAAATATTACTGAAAATAGGTTAAAGCATAAAGCATCAAAACGAAATATTCAAGAGTCTAACCAAAGAGTTATTGATGATGATAACAGCTATCGTCTCGAAAGTTTTGATGGAGAAGTACCTTTCGGAAACTACATAAAAATTGACAATTCTTTTCTCTCACCAGATGAAGTGGCATTAATGATAAAGGAAAAATTCAATTTATAACTCATGTTATGAGCATAAAAAGAACATAGCTAGATTGAAAATTAAAATGGTTCAGTGACTAGCCTTTTAATATATAAAAAATAGTATTATGATTATAAACAATGAAATAGTTATTTTAGCTATAGGAGAATAATATGAAAAAGAAAAAAATGATAGTATTTTTGACTGTTTGTGTTTTGTCGTTTGGGATTTTTGTGATAAACTATACAAAACCAATGACAATTTCAGAACTTAGCCAAGGGGTGGAAATTACAGAGTATCAATATATTGAGGGACGATTTAGCATTGCACCATCTTTTGAAGATTCATCATTTGAAACTCATACACAAGAGGATTTAGATGCAGTTTTTGAATTATTTAATAATCAAACATTTAGAAAATCTCTTACAAATCTCTTACCCCAAGGTGGTGGAAATAGTCATAGAATTGAAGATGGAGATTTCCAGTGGACAATCGATTTTCAAACTGATGAAATTTTTAAGTTAGACGAAAATGGTATGGTGGGTGATTTACTTATAGTAAGAAATTTTTATGGTGAATTAGAAATTGATTTTCTTCAAGAAAGATATATTTGTACAACAGATAATCAAGAAGAATGGCTAGAAGATGTTCTATACCTGCTTTTGGAATTAGAATTATCGTAAATACCAATTTATTAAAAATTTTATACTTAAAATTAAAGTAGCTTATCAAACGATAAAAATAGAGTAATGGTTTACCATTACTCTATTTTTAATATAATATAAAGTTTATTTATAAATAATTAAATGAATTTTACTGTTTTAATTTAAAATACATTTGTTGTATCAATAACTAAATCTGAATTTTGCTTTACATTGCATTTTGAAAAATATAAATCCTCTAAAGGAATCCATTCCGTTTTAAATCTATTTAGCATAAATTCATTGCTTCTTTTTAAAATTCTATCTAGTTGAATTTCTCTTGTTGTGTCTAAAAAAATTCTTAAATCATAGTATTCATTTAAATTATCATGATGAGAATAAACTCCTTCAATAAAATTTATCTTTTTTAATTTAGTTACACAACTTTTTTCTTTTTCGCCTGTTTGGCAAGAATATTTATCATAAATAAATTCAGATTTATTTTTTAATGGAATTAAAACTTCCTTTAAAAATCTTTCATGATCAACATTTGCACCAGGAATAGCTAATCTTTCTTTTGTTTTCTTTTCATGTGGTAAGAAAAAATCGTCCATATGAAAAATATTGCAATCAAATTTATTTAATAATATTTCTGATAAATAAGATTTACCACTAGCACTAGGCCCATCTATCGCTATTATTAAACTATCATTTGATTTTATCTTTTCATCTATTAAATTAAATAATGGTGTGTACATATTTTCTCCTTTTAAATAAGCATTTTAAAACTATTATAGTATATAATATAAATGTGTGCAAGTTGTTATTGAAAAAATCAAGATTATATTTTATAATGATAATTAAGAATTAAAATGAGGTGAAAATATGCGAGTGATTAATAGCAAGGATATAACAAAATTAGTTAGAGATTTATGCATTGAAACTAATACTAATCTTCCAAAAGATGTTTGCGAGGCAATAGATTTAGCAATAGAAAAAGAAGATTCACAAATGGCAAAAAATACACTTAATTTACTGATTGAAAACTATATTATTGCAAAAGAAGAAAGAGTTCCTATTTGCCAAGACACAGGATTAGCGCTGATTTTTTTAGAAATCGGACAAGAAGTTTATATCGAAGGTAATTTAGAAGATGCTATAAATGAAGGCGTTAGACAAGGATATACAGATGGATTTTTAAGGAAATCTTGCGTTAAAGATCCGATAAGAAGAATAAATACAAACGATAATACGCCTGCAATGATTTACTATGAGATAGTTGCAGGAGATAAAATAAAGTTAACTGTTGCTCCAAAAGGCTTTGGTAGTGAAAATATGAGTGCAATTAAAATGCTAGCACCGTCTGAGGGAATTGAGGGTGTTAAAGATTTTGTTGTGCAAACTGTTAAAAATGCAGGTCCAAATCCATGTCCTCCAATAGTTGTTGGCGTTGGAATAGGTGGAACATTTGATAAGGCGGCATTAATGGCAAAAAAAGCACTTTTACTAGATGCAACTAGCGTTAATAAAGATGATTTTTATGCACAAGTTGAAAGTGAATTATTAGAAAGAATTAATGATTTGGGAATAGGGCCTCAAGGATTTGGCGGCAGAACGACGGCTCTTGGGGTGAATATTTTAACATTACCAACGCATATAGCCGGGCTTCCGTGTGCTGTTAACATAAACTGCCATGTTACTCGTCATAAATCAGTAGTGATTTAGATTTATAAAAAGGAATAAAGTTTGCATATTTTTAAATAGGCAAACCATCAAGAAAGGAATAATCATAGATTATGAAAAAACATATACAAACACCACTTACAAAGGATATAGTGAAAACTTTAAAAAGCGGAGATGAAATTTTACTTTCTGGAACTATTTATACTTCTCGAGATGCAGGGCATAAAAGATTAGTAGAGCTATTAAAAAATAATCAGCCACTACCGGTTGATTTAGAAAATCAAATAATATATTTTGTTGGGCCAACTCCTGCAAAAGAGGGGGCTGTTATCGGCTCTTGTGGGCCAACTACTAGCTATAGAATGGATGCATATTCTCCAACATTAATTAAAGAGTGTGGCTTAACTGGAATGATAGGTAAAGGAAAAAGAAACGAAGCTGTTATATCATCAATGGTTGAAAACACTGCTGTTTACTTCGGGGCAATCGGGGGAGCAGGAGCTTTAATAGCAAAAACAGTTGTTAGCTCACAAGTGGTGGCTTTTGAAGATTTAGGAGCCGAAGCTTTAAGAAAACTAGAAGTTAAAAATTTTCCATTAACAGTTATAATAGATTCTAATGGCGAAAATTTATACGAAACTGGTATTAAGAATTATTTAGAAAATAAAAAATAAGTGGAAATAAATTTGATATTTATAAAATAAACACATTAGCGATATTATTATATAATCATTTTAGCAATTTTTTTAAGTTATATCATGCAGAAAAATAAAACTCGAGTAAATAATCGAAGTGAAATGTAGATAATTTTCTTTTATGCAAAAGAAAAATCGAAATATAGTGTTTCAATATCGAAAAACTAATATAATGTAAGTTATTCAATATGAGGTAAAAAATGTTTGAACTAAGAGCAGTTACAAAAGATAATTTTGAGGATATAATAAGTTTAAGTGTTACTGAAAATCAAATTCCGTTTGTGCCATCCAATGTATACTCTATTGCACAAGCAGGCGTTTATAAAGAAACTGCATTTCCGTTTGGTATTTTTGTTAATGATAATTTAGTTGGATTTGTTATGGTTGGCTATCATGAAATTGAAAAACAACATAAACTTTGGAGATTAATGATTGACAAAAATCATCAAGGGAAAGGTTATGGGAAATCAGCTTTAAAGTTCACAGTGGATTATATGATTAAGCATTTTAAAATAAAGGAACTCGAAACAAGAACTCATTGTGATAATATAGTTGCACAAAATCTTTACAAATCAATAGGTTTTAAAGAAATTGCCAAAGAAGATGGAAATCAAATTAAAATGAAATTGTTAATTAAAGATTATAAACTAGAGCATATATAAATAATCTTTACATTATTGTAGTTTTCTGTGTTTACTTAATTAAGTAAACTGCGTGCAATCCATTATGCACGCAAGGAAAACTAAAGTTTATATTATCCAAAGATAATATAAATAGTCAAGGGAATGGCTTTTGTTATTCCCTTGTATTTTTTTATTCGCAAAATTTATTTATGGGTAGGTATTTCACTATACTTTAGCGATAGCTTATACTATTTACTAACGCAAAAGACGGATAGTTTAATACTATCCGTCTAATAATTTAAAAAATTTTATTAAAATTCATATCTGGTTTATTTTAGCTAATTATTAAGTAATTTAATAGGATAAAAGTCTGTATTACATACAATGAATTTACCATCTTTTTCAACTATTGGATATTCTATATCAAAAGGCAGGATTCTTTTAATAGTTGCTATTGTATCATCGTTCATTAAAACGTGTGAGCCAATTAAAGTAGCACTGATATTTTGAATAAAGATTTTAACTAAATTATTATCTAAGCTAGTTGCAAAATCTGTAAGTAGCATATTGCAAACAAAAAATGGATTGAAATCTTCTTTATAAACCCTTTTAGAAATTAAAGCATCATAAACATCTGTTATTGCTGTTATTCTTGCAAAAATATCTATTTCATCTCCTGAAAGTTTATCGGGATAGCCAGTTCCATCAAGCTTTTCATGATGATGACGTATTCCACTTAAAACATTTTTAGTGAATTCAGGCTTATCGATTTCTAGTAAATTAAAAGAATGAACAGGATGAGTTTTAATAACTTCAAACTCCTCAAAAGTTAATTTTCTAGGAGCATTAAGAATTTCATCTGGAATTTTTGTTTTGCCGATATCGTGTAAAAGTCCAGCTAAAATTAAATCCCTAACTTGAAATTCTTTAAGATATAGCCATTTACCAAATAAACCATTTAATAAGCTAACATTAGTTGAATGTCGCTCTAAATCCTTATCCATAGGTCTTGGCATATTAACTGTTTTTAAAATATCTTGCTGTTTTACTATATCTATTTTTTTCATAGCAGATTTATGTAATTTTTCAGCATGTAAAGGCGAAATTGAAGGAAGGTCTTTAACGTTATCAACAAAATCTCCAAATTCATTTTCTAATTTTTGAATTTCCTTTGGTTGAACATAGGTTTTACTGATTTTTTTTACAGGCTTATTCTTTTCTTTTTCAATTTCATCTTCAGCTTGCTTTTTTTGAACTAATTCTTTATAGGTTTGCTTTGATACACAAATTGAGTTATTCTCACCTATAAATTTTTTTAATCGCTCTAATTTAACTTCGTTTAGTATTTCCCCCGCAGCTAAAAGAGCAACTTTTCCATTATAATTATAAATAGTATCTTTAACCGGCATATCGATATATAAAAAATCGATTGAAATACTATTTAATTCACTTGATATACTTGCCATATAAGCTTTTCCTTTCAAATTTAAATCTCAGCAATTTTACAGCCGTAACTTGAAAAATCAACATTTA
>CAZVOQ010000087.1:0-7055 GCA_964628475.1 uncultured Oscillospiraceae bacterium
ACGACACTCTAGGTCATCAACTAGGAGATAAGGCTATAAAAGAATCAGCTGATAAACTTAGAAAACTATTTAGGCAAGATGATATTATAGGTAGAATTGGCGGAGATGAGTTTTTTGTGTTTATGAAAAATACTAATTCTCAAGAACAAATAAATCAAAAAGCAGAAATTATATGTAGTAAAATTAATCAAATTTACAATAATAATAATCAGAGCGTTGAAATTTCAGCTAGTATAGGAATTGCGTTATATCCAAATCATGCAAAAACTTTTGAAGATTTATATAAAAATGCCGATTTAGCATTATATGATGCAAAGCAAAGTGGCAAAAATACCTATAGACTCTATAATTACCAAACTAACTCTAATTACGTTTCTACAAGAACAGAAATTGATAATTAATAAGATGATTTTTGATAGCTATAATTAGTAGATGCGAAAGGATAGATTTTCAATTCTATCCTTTTCATTTATAATAGGTGTAAGACAGTAAAAAAAGAAAATTATTAAATTAATTATACAAATTATAAGGAGAATAAATATGATAAATGATATTATAAAACTTGATATTTCAAATCTTAAAGCTATTATTGAATTTGATAAATTATGTTTTCCATTAGAATTTTGGAAAGAAGAAGATTGGATTTCACTGCTAAATGATAAAAGAGCAATTTATTATTCTTTTATGCAGGATGAGAAAATAATTGCAGGTGTTTTTATCTATAACTGGTATTTAAAAAAGGACTACGTAAAAATAATGAATATTGCAGTCCATCCAAATTATACAAATCAAGGCTTAGCGCATAAATTGCTAAACCATGTTACAAAAATGATGAAAGAAATAGGAGTGTGTCGTTTTTGTGGCGAAACAAGGTCGTCTAATATTAAAATGCAAAAAGTTTTTGAAGGGTGTGGGTATGAATTAAATATAATTGAAAAGGATTACTATGAAAACCCTAAAGAAAGTGCTTATAAATATGTTTTACAATTACAATAAAATTAAATTGTATCTGTTTTATGAGATTTTAGGCGTTTTTTAAAAATAAGATTTAGTTAATTTAAGAATGTAAAAAGATTTTTTGAGAAAAAATCATTAATTGAATATCTTTGATATATACAGCTATTGAAAAAAATCAATAAAAGTTGTATAATAAATTGATAATGCGTATATTGCTATATGAATAAGTATAATATAGTTTTAAGGGAAGGAGAGCTTTATGGATTTTGGTATTTTTTTATATTACCCGTTGTTTTTTATGCATTCACTACTTTGTTTAATATTGATGCGAAATTTCACTGCACAAGAACGATATCATAAATCAGTGAAATATTTTTTTGCAGGAGTAAATGCTCTATTTTACCCAGCATTTATAACTATATTTTTCTATAATGCTTTTTTAGGATACCTTGCCTTTGTTTGCCTTGTGTTTGCTGAAAACTTTATATTAAATAAAGATAAATTATTTAATATAATAGGTGTAGGCTCAAGTATAATTATTCACTTTTTTGCACTTCGCTCTATATCAATAGCTACACATTCTTTGATTTTAAGTGAATCTATGGGATATATAAGCGGTGCAGATATTGAGCTTTTAACTATAAATACACTTTACCTGCTTTTAGTGCATATAATAGTTTTATTTATTGTAATTAAAACAATTCCAATAAATACAGTTAAGAGTATTCTTTCAAGTAAAGTATTTAGAGTAAACATTATATCTTTAATATTCGTTTTAACAGCGTTTTTTATATTTAATGTTAATGTTTTGCAAATAGATGAATTTATTGTTGACTTATCTGTTCAACAAATTGTGTTACCTATATTATTATTAACTGTATTTTATGTAATGCTTATTTTTATGATTATGCTGATGAATACTTTTGATTATAAACAGATAATACAAGAGCTAGAAGTTAAAATAGATCAAACTGAATCTTTAACTAATGCATTATTAAAAATATCAGATATTGTAGTTGAAATAGACGTCACTACAAATTCTATGAAAAGAGCATTAATTGGAGAGATGGAAATTCCAATAGAGGACGGCAATAGCGACCAAATTTCAAAAGAAATTTTAAGAGTTATACATTCAGAAGATTTGCATTTATTTGAAAAAATTTCATCAGAAAATATCAGAAATAATTTTAAAAATGGAATTGATGAATTTAATTTAGATTATAGAGCTTATAGAATTTCTGCTAATTCTAATAAAAAAGAAATACAAGTTAATGATAATGAGTTTTTATGGCATAGATTAAAGCTTAAAAGTAGGCTAGATGAAGAAACAGGCCATATTGTAGCTCTTTACACTATTAATGAAGTTCACGAAGAAAAAGAAGCAGAATTACACCTATTGTTAAAATCAGAAATAGATTTTTTAACTGGAGCTTATAATAAATCAACATTTAAAGATAAAATTTCTAATTTAATAGATAAAGGAATTCAAGGTGCGTTATTTGTATTTGATTTAGATAATTTTAAAAGCGTTAATGATTATCTAGGACATGCGTATGGCGATGAAATGTTAGTTGAAATTTATAAAAAATTACGCCTTGTTGTAAGAAAAGATGATTTTATTGGCAGATTTGGTGGAGATGAATTTGTGATTTTTGTTCAAGATTGCAAAGAAGAATTAGAAATCTCAAGAATAGCTTCTTCCATTTGTGAGATAGTTCAAAAAAATCATATAACTAAAGATGGTAAAAATATACTAGTTTCAGCTTCAATTGGCATATCAAGGACTCCATTAAATGCTGAAAATTATGATGATTTATTTAAATGTGCAGATGTTGCATTGTATGAATCTAAGAATAAAGGCAAAAATACATTCACCTTTTATGATGAAAGTATGCAATCATTTTAAATATAAAGCGCTCATTAAAGGGTGCTTTTATATTTTA
Organism: uncultured Oscillospiraceae bacterium; assembly: GCA_964628475.1. Taxonomy (GTDB): domain Bacteria; phylum Bacillota; class Clostridia; order Oscillospirales; family Ruminococcaceae; genus RGIG3102. The sequence continues at coordinate 2,901 of CAZVOQ010000087.1, forward strand.
TTATATTATAAAGATGATTTGATGAATATTAATGTAAAAAGCTTTATAGCTTTTATTAGGCAATACAAAAATCATAAAACTAAATATTAACTAGATTATGGGAGAATATATATGAAAATCGAAAATTCTACTCAAGCGGGAGAGTATGCAAAGGAACTTTTTAAGATAGGACCAAATTGCGCTGAGTGTGTTTTAAAAGCAATGATAGCTTCTAAAATTACTGAGTTAAGCGATAGAGATGTTCGCCTTGCAACTGGGTTTGGCGGTGGAATAGGGCGTTATGGATTAACTTGTGGAGCGTTAACTGGCGCAGTTATTGCTGTTTCATCGGTATATGGAAGAGAAAAGCCAATGAGATTAAAAAAGATAGAATTGATTAAAGAAGAGTTATCAGGGGAAAATGGAATATATGGCTTGTTTAATAATTTAGCTGCTGATTTTGAAAATGAAATGGGTAGCACTGTCTGTAAAGAAATAATAGATATAACAGGGGAAAATGCATTAGAATTAAAAAAGCAAAAATGCCAAAGAGCTGTTTTTATAGCTTCAAAACTTGCATATGAGTATATAACTGAAAAAGAATAATTCTTATGCTTTGATAATTTGCTTGATTTTGCCAATTCTAAATATAAATTGTTTAAATTGAAAAGGAGTGTTTATTATGAAAAAGATTAGTCCAAAGTTTAATTATTTGCAATTAAGTTTACCACTTGTTTTTTCAGCAATCTTCTCGATTCTTTTTTTTGTTGACCTTAGGCGTTTTCCAATTTATCGAAACACAGCTCCATCATCGATAGTTTATATAATAACAGCTTGCTTTATTATTTGGGCGATATATAATTTATTAATTTTAAAAAATAAAATTAGTTGTGTTTTAATTGCTTCGGTATTAACGATAATTCCCTTTTTATTAGTTGAATTAATTTTTGATGCTCATTGGCTGGCTCTTTTTATGGGCGCAGTATTTATAACAATTCCGTTAACTGTTTTTGTTTTAGCATGGGGGCTTGCGATTTTTATAAAAAATAAATTATCAAAAAAGGATTAATTAATGAAGATAAATATTAAATTAAGATATTTTATTTATATTTTAAGTTTTTTAATTATTTTATCATTGTTTTGGCTTCTTGATGTAAATCCTGCTGATGAAACAGCATTAGAGGTTTTAAACAGTGAAAACGTGATTGAAATTAATGAAGATATAATAGGGATTTATCCAGATGAAACTTCAACGGTGGGAGTGATATTTTATCCTGGTGCAAAGGCTGAGCATTTAGCATACCTACCTTTATTAGAAAATTTAGCAAATGAAGCGAATGTAAATTGTTTTTTAGTGAAAATGCCATTCACGTATGCTTTTTTTGACGAAGATGCAGCTCAAGATATAATTGATACTAATAAAGAAATTACTTCTTGGTATATGGCGGGGCATTCGCTCGGCTCTAGTATAGCTGGCAGTTTTGCAGGAAAAAATCAAGATTTATTTGAGGGAGTTATTTATCTGGGTGGCTATATTTACGGAGATTATCCAGCTGAAAAATCTTTAACTATTTATGGAAGCTTAGAAACTAGAGTTAAAAGCATAATAGATTATACTGAAAATATTGTTGAAATAGAAGGTGGGAATCATGCTCAGTTTGGAAATTATGGAGAACAAGACGGAGATGCAGTGGCAACAATTTCAAGGCAAGAGCAACAAAAAATAACTATAGAGGCAATTGATGAATTTATAAATAAAAGCGAGTAGCATAGATAGATATTATTAAAAATAAAACTACCACTATCAAAAATTGATAATGGTAGTTTTATTTTGTATAGATTATAATATATCTTAAAACGAGCGAGAGTAAGCTAATAAATTATCTTCACGTTTTAGAAATTTAAACTGAAATTTAGTTGCAATAATTTCAGAATATCTTTGATTTTCATCAAATTCAATAATTAATGTTTTTATTCCAATACTTTGTGAATAATTTATAAGCACTTCTGTTAATTTTGAGGCATACCCTTTATGCCAATATTCAGGCAATAAAAACCATCCAATCTCATAACTATTATTTTCACAATATTTTTTGAATAGAACATATCCTATAAACCCTTTGTCTTTTATATCTACTGAAAAAATAAAGGCTTATCATTTAAACCATATTTATGGGCAAAATTTTCAGTATCACCATATGTGAAAATATTTTCTACATATTTCATTACGTCCTCATTAGACAGTAACTGGTACAATGGTAAAATATCACCATTGCGCATATTTCTTATTACTAAAATTTCGTTTTCTATTAGCATTTTAACCTCGTAGTATATATATAATTTTTAATGAAAGTGTAGCACAGAGAAAATCTAATGTCAAATTAATTTCAGCTAACTTTAAGTGAATAGAGTGGGTAAAAAAATACTAAATTATTATATTCAATCTAAATTCTTGACAATTATCATTTTTATGCTATACTTTTAGTAAATTGATTTGTAAAGGAGTGTTTTTTTGTTAAGTGTAACATAATTTTGGTTTTTCAATCAAAATATTTCAAAAATGTTTAGGAATATATTTAAGCGGATTTAATCCGTTTATTTATCATACTCATTTTGGGCTACATCTAATTTAATTACACTTATCATATAAAAGGCTTTTATAAAAGCAATACTTTTGGTGTATAGGTGTACTATACACTTTTTTGTTGTCCCAAAAATATAAAATAAAAGGACTATAAACATGTTAAACACATTTAAAACATTAGAATTCAATACTATTTTAAATAATTTAAGCGAATTTGCTTTATCAGAAAATGCAAAAGAAAAAATACTGGCTTTAAAACCATTTTTAGTAGAGCGTGAATGTAAAAAGCATTTAAAAGATACATCAGAAGCTAAAAAAATTATTGATTATATTGGCTCACCACCATTAGCTACTATGACTGAGCTTGATAAAACTTTTATATTAGTGCAAAAAGGGGCAATGCTAAATCCAGAACAATTAACAGCAGTTGCAAAATTTATTCATTCAACGAAAAGAATGATAAATTTTTTGAAAAAGGCTGAATCATTAGAAGTAAGCCTTGCTTATTATGGAAGTTCTTTTGTTGATTTAGAGGATTTGGGCGAGATGATAGAGGCATCTATTGTAAATGATAAAATTGATAGCTCTGCTTCAAGCGAATTAAAAGATATTAGAAGAAAAATTGAAAACACTCAAAGCTCTATAAAAATAAAATTAGACGCTGCCCTACGCAGTAAAAAAGATTTTTTATCAGATAGCAACATAGTTGTTCGTAATGGAAGGTATGCTCTTCCTGTAAAAAAAGAATATAAAAATCAAGTATCAGGAACAGTTGTGGATGTATCCAACACTGGGGGTACTGTATTTATTGAGCCATCAAGCGTTAGCAAAACTCAAAGTGAGATTGATTATTTGTTAATTGAAGAAGATAATGAAATGCGTAAAATTTTATACACTTTATCTGCATTTGTTGATGAAAATATATTATCACTTAAAAAGAATATGGATTATATGCAAATACTTGATTTCATTTTTGCAAAAGCTAAATATTCTATAAAACTAAATGCAAATGAAGTTTTAGTGAATACTAATAGAATAATAAAAATTATTAAAGGAAGACACCCTTTATTAAATAAAGATGAATGCGTTCCATTAGATTTTAATTTAGGCGAAGATTATCGTGGAATTATTGTTACAGGGCCAAACACCGGTGGGAAAACAGTTTCGTTAAAAACAGTTGGATTATTATCTTTAATGGCACAATCTGGTCTTCATGTGCCAGCTGAAAAAGGAAGCACAATTGCAATGAATGCGAATATTCTATGCGATATAGGAGATGGACAAAGCATTTCAGAAAATTTATCAACATTTTCAGCGCATATAACAAATATTGTTGCTATTTTAAAAGAGGCATCTCACGAAAGCTTAGTTTTATTAGATGAATTAGGCTCAGGCACTGATCCAGCCGAAGGAATGGGGATTGCGGTTGCGATTTTAGAAGAACTTAGAAAAAAGAATTGCCTATTTTTGGCAACTACTCATTATCCTGAAATTAAAGATTATGCAAAAAACACACAAGATTTAATTAATGCTAGAATGGAATTTGATAAAGAAAATTTAAAACCTTTATATAAACTTAGAATTGGTGAAGC
>CAZVOQ010000088.1:0-7045 GCA_964628475.1 uncultured Oscillospiraceae bacterium
AAGATTTAAGGAGAAGAGTTAAAATGAAAATAAATTTTTTTATTATGCCTTTGATTTTTATAGTATTTTTTTCTGCTTGCTCAAAAAAAGAAGATGAAATAATGGTTAAGGCTATAAATTTCTCACTTGAAGAAGAAAAATATAAAATTGAATTAATTGCATATGATTTTAATCAAACTAAAGAGAGCTATACAACATATACTTTTATTGATGAAAATTTTAATAAAGGATTTGTTTCTGCTAGTAATAAATTTAATTTAAATTTATCTGTTTGCGATTATATTTTTTTTAATAGTAATATAATTGAAGAAAAAAAGACAGAATTAGTTCTGAATTCCTTAGAAGAATTTTCAATAAATTCTGATGCAAATTTAGTATTGTCTAATGATGTTAATAGCAGCAATTTTACGGATATAAAACTTCAAAATACTCAAATTACCCCAATTTATTCAATTACTAGAGAAAAAGACGCTTTAAATTTTATACTGCCTATATTAAATAAAGATTTATATGTAAGTTCAGCGGTTGTTATAAATAATGAAGGAAGTTTATCTTATTTATCAAATGAAGAATTGAATATTGCAATTATGCTTTTAGCTAATAATCAAAACTATAATTATAATTTTGAAAATTCGATATATAACGCTAGTATAAAAAATAGTTTTGCAAATTTTAATATGAAAGATAATATTTTAAATATAAATGCATATATAGATATTGAATCGCGAAATGGTGCACACGACACAGCAATTTCAAAAGATGCATTTGATATTAAGCTTTTATATGATATACAAGCAAAAATTTATGATTTATATAATGATCAAGTTTTAAGAAATGCTTTAAAGCTAGATTGGATTGAAAAACAATATAATCAAGAAATAGAAGATATAAAGGTTGTTGTAAATAAAATTTAAAATATACTTGACAAGTAGAGATTAATTTGATATATTATTATCGATATATAAGGTATCAAAATTAAGTATGAGATGCAAAAGGCAGCTTAATTACTGAAATAATGGAGGAAAAAATGAAAAAACAAATTATTGCAGCTTTACTTGCAGCTAGTATGTTATTAATGACAGCTTGCTCTACAAGTGGCGATGACGCAGCTAGCACAGGAGATGTTTTAACTGGTTCAGCTAAAGGATATGGCGGCGAGCTAAAAGTTGAAGTTACATTAGATGGGGAAACTATTACAGGTGTAACTGTTGTTGAACACAAAGAAACAGACGGAATAGGAACGCCTGCAATTGAACAAATTCCAGGGGCTATAGTTGAAGCTAATTCAACAGAAGTTGAAGTGGTAGCTGGTGCAACAGTAACTAGTGAAGCTATTGTTTATGCTGTTAACAATGCGATTGATCCAGAAACTTATCCAACAGTTGAAGTTGTTGAAGGTGAAAAAGTTAAAGAAGTTGTAGCACAAACAGCTACAATGCTATATCAAGGAACTGGTATGTCATCAACAGCTGAAAAATTAGGCGAATACTTTGACAATGAAAACGTATATTTCTATTATCAAAATAAAGTGTATGCAAATGCAATATTTGATGAAAATGGAGTTATTCTTTCATTAACTCTTGATCAAGTTGAATCAGGTACACCAAATATTAAAAACCCATACATGCCACATTTCTATGGCTGGCCAGGACAAAGCTACAATCACGATGAAGATCATGATGGTACAGTTGATGGCGTAATTGAAGTTACAGAAGAATTATTCCTAGAGCAATTTAGCGAATGGAAAACAAAAAGAGAACGTGGCGAAACATATATGATGACTTCAGGTTCATGGTCATCACAAATGAATGCTTTTGAAACATTATTCACAGGAATGACAGTTGAAGAAGTTCAAGCTTGGTACAATATGTACACATCTGATTTAAACGGTAGACCATTAAATATGGTTGAAGGTGTTTCAGAAGAAGATACAGCAAAATTTGATGCTTTAACAGAAGATGAACAATCAATGCTTGTAGACTTAACAGCTTCAGCTTCAATGAGCTTAAATGATCCTCATGGTAATGTATTAGAAGCTATAGTAAACGCTTTTGATCAAAAAGAAGAAATAACAGCAACAAAAATTGCATCAGAAGGTTTTGGCGCAAGCTTTGTTGGTAGAATAGGGCCTGGCTCTGATGCTGATGGCACTCCTGTTTACTCATACAACGAAACTTTCGTTTATGCTACATTTGATGAAGAAGATAGAATAGTTTCTTTAAATACTAATATCTATGAAATCATGACACCAAACTATGATGGCGAATTAAAATCAATATTCATAGGTTGGCCAGGACAAAGCTACAGCACTCCAGAAGGCGTTGTAGAATCAACAGAAGAAAATATGAAATCAAATGCTAATGCATGGGATACTAAAAATGAAAGAGGCGAAGCATACATGATGGGCGCTGGCTCATGGGAAGCTCAAATGGATGCATTTGAACAACAATTTATTGGTATGACAGCGCAAGAAGTTCAAGATTGGTATGATTCATATACTTCAGATGTTAATGGTCGTCCTTTAACATCTACTTCAACAAATGAAGAAGATATCGCAAAATATGAAGCTTTATCAGATGATGAAAAAGCAATGCTTACAGATGTAACTGCTTCAGCTACAATGAGCTTAAATGATGCTCATGGTGATATCGTTGCAGCTATTGTTAGCTCATTTGAAAATAGCCGTCCTGTTGATATAACAGTTGGTTAATTAAAAAAATATAAAAAACACTGTTTCAAACGAAACAGTGTTTTTTTAATGTTTTTATCAAATTGTACATGTAGTGAATTTTTTATGAGGATATTTATTAACTAGGGGGGTGCTTATAATTCTATTTTTTATTTTTTGAATTATATTGATGTTCTGCTAATTCATAAACGTGGAAAATCTTTTTATAAAACTCTCCAGAGCCATATGATTTTCCAATCTCAGTTACAACTTTACGCATATTTTCTTTTTCTGTTTTTGATTTATTATCATAATTTTTTAATATATTTATAAAATCTGATTCATTTGAGAAGATATATCCATTTTCACCTTCACTAATTTGATTTTTATTAACTATATCTAGTTTTTGTAAAACTAAAAGTCCGCAGTTCATAGCTTCAAGTGCTGAAATAGAGTTTGTTTCAGTGGTTGAGGCAGTTGCATATAAATCACTAGCATAAAAATAAGGCGAAATTTCATTATGATTTAATTTGCCGGTAAAGAAAATTTGTTTTTTCATATCTAATATTTTAACTAAATCTTTTAATTCTTTTGCTTGTGGCCCATCTCCAATAATAATAAGGCGATAATTATTATTATTTTTGGCATATGAATAAAAAAGATTTATTAATTCATCAATTGACTTTTCTTTTCCCAATCTTCCAACAAAGCAAAGTGTAGTTGTATCATTAGTGATGTTAAATTTTTCCTTAATTTCTTTAATTTTATTTTTATCAACGTTTTTTTCAGCAAACAGCTCTAAATCAGGTGCATTACCAATAACATGAACATTCTTTTTAACCCCACATCCTTTTAAAAATTCTGCAACCTTGTAAGAAGGACCTGTGATTTGAGTGGCTCTATTAGCTATATTTCTAAAATATGCGTGAGAAGCCATTTTTGAAACATTATCTAATCTTTTTGGGAAAAGATAGTGAATATAATCATCATACATAGTATGGAAAGTGTAAACTAGAGGTTTTTTTAATTGCTTTGCAACAAAAATTCCAAACATTCCTATGCTAAATTCAGTGTGGATATGAATTAAATCAGGATTAAACTCTTTTATATAGCTAAGCCTTTTTAAGCTAACTGGCGTTGATAAGCCATATCCATATAGTTTTTTCATTTTAGCTGCAGGGCAATATAAAACGCCATCTTTTTGATAGTGTACTTTTGCAGAAGGATCTGCTGTTATAATTAAAACTGAATGGCCATTAGCTTCAAGGCCATCTTTTAAAGTTTTTATATGTGTTACTACTCCGCTGATAAACGGGAAGTAAGTTTCTGTGAAAATTGCTACTCTCATAGAAAAAATCTCCTTTATATTTTATTATAAATTATCATTTTAAAACTAAGTTTAATACAAAGTTTATTATATCATAATATGTAAATTTAGACAATATTAAAAAAACTAGCTTAAAGATGTTGTTTTTAATCATAAATTTTAGTATTATATATAGTAAGAAGAAAAAATAAAATAAAATGATTAAAAGGGGATTTAAGTATATGAGTTTTTTTGTAACATTAGAAAAATTTTCAAACCAACTTCATTTAGAAGTATTGTCAGCTCCGGGCTGTTTAAGCGAAATAAAAATAACAAGCCTTGAAGTGAATAGACCAGGGCTTTTATTAACAGGCCATTTTGAGTATTTTGATCCAAGTAGAATTCAAATTTTAGGTAGGATGGAAATGAGTTATTTAGATAACCTTCCTAATGATGATAAAATTAATAGATTAGAAACATTGTTTTCAGCGAATGTACCAGCAGTTGTTATAACTAGGAATATGCTAATTTCTAGCCAAATAGTTGAAATGGCTAAAAAACATAAGGTTCCTTTACTAAGAACAACTGAAGCTACTTCAGCATTTATGGCAGCAGCTATAACATTTTTAAATAGTGAGCTTGCAAAAAGAGTTACTAGACATGGAGTTTTAGTTGAAGTTTATGGTGAGGGTATATTAATAATGGGCGATAGTGGAGTTGGTAAAAGTGAGGCAGCTATCGAACTTGTAAAGCGTGGGCACAGATTAATTGCAGATGATGCAGTTGAAATAAGAAGAATATCAGACAGGGTGCTACTAGGGCAATCGCCATCAAATATTCAACACTTTATTGAACTGCGTGGTGTTGGCATAATTAATATTGCAAGAGCATACGGCTCAGGTGCTGTTAAAGAATCACAAGAAATTGATATGATTATATTATTAGAAAATTGGAATCCAGAAAAAAGTTATTCAACTATCGGATTACACGATGAATATATGGATATATTAGGAAATAGTATTGTGAAAACAACTATACCTGTAAGACCGGGTAGAAACTTATCTATAATAATAGAAACAGCAGCCTTAAATAACAGGCAAAAGAAAATGGGATATCATCCAACAAAAGAGTTGTTTGAAAAATTAGGTATAGAAGAATAATAATAGAAATGAGATAAATATGAAAATAATTGCTGATTTACACACGCACACACTTTATTCAGATCATGCATATAGCACATTACACGAAATGGTTACATCAGCAAAGGATAAAGGATTAAAAGCTATAGCAATAACAGATCACGGGCCGATGATGCCAGATTCAAAAAGTGATTGGCATTTTTTTAATCCAATGCATATTCCAAAAGTTATTGATGGTGTTATAGTGCTTTTTGGAGCTGAGGCGAATGTTTATAATATTGATGGTGATATTGATATTAAAGATATGTATTTAAAAAGATTAGATTGGCTAATAGCTTCTATTCATAAAGAGCATATACCAAGTTTAACTAAAGAAGAAGCAACAAAAACATGGCTTAATATTGCAAAAAATCCATATATTGATATGATAGGGCATTGTGAGCAGTCAATACATGAATTTGATATTGATAGGGTTATAAAAGCTTTTGCAGATAATAATAAAGTTGTTGAGATGAACGCTAATAGCTATATAGTTAGAAAAGAAGGCGTTAAAAATATGAGAGATATAGCACTTGCTTGCAAAAAGTATAATTGCAAGATAGCAATAAATTCAGATGCACATTCTATGTATACTATAGCAAAAGTTGATGTGATTTTTCCTATGATTAAAGAAATAGAATTTCCAACGGATTTAATTATCAATTACAGCCTTGAAAATTTAAAAAATCATTTAATATCAAGAGAAAAAGATATTTGCAAATATATATAATAATTGGAGAAAATATGTTAAAAGAATTTTTTATAGATAATGAAATTCAATTTCAAGAAAAAGAAAGTATGAAAAAACACACAACTTTTAAAGTTGGGGGTGAAACAGATTTTATTATTTACCCAGATAATATAGAAAAAGTTAAAATGGCAATTAAATTTTTTAATGAGAATGATATTAATTATTATTATCTTGGAAAAGGCTCAAATGTTATTTTTAAAGATGAGGGCTATAAAGGGGTGATTATAAAATCAAGTTTACTAAATAAAGTTTTAATTAATGAAGATACTGCCGAGGTTGAATGTGGATATGTTTTAACATCGTTTGCAAAATTTTTGAAAGAGAATTCTTTATCAGGACTTGAATTTTGTTATGGAATTCCAGGGAATATAGGTGGCTCTGTTTATATGAATGCCGGCGCTTATGGCGGTGAAATTTCAGATTGCTTAGTAAAGATTGATTGTATAGATGAAAATGGTGAAGAAATTACTATTTTAAAACAAGATGCAAAATTTTCATACAGGCATTCAATTTTTCAAGAAAGAAAACTATTTATCACAAAGGCATATTTTAAATTAAATAAAGCAGATAGCAATAAAATGCTAGATTTCATGAAAGATATAATGAATAAAAGAGCGGATAAGCAGCCATTAGAATTACCTAGTGCTGGAAGTAGTTTTAAAAGGCCACAAGGATATTTTGCAGCGGCTTTAATCGATGAATGTGGATTAAAAGGAATGCGAGTTGGTGGAGCTATGGTTAGCGAAAAACATGCTGGATTTATTGTTAATGTAGGAAATGCAACGTGTAATGATATAGTTTCTTTAGCTGAAAAAGTGGAAAAAATTGTTTTTGAAAAAACAAATGTTAAAATAGAAAAAGAAATGATAATAGTTTAAGAGATAAATAATATTAAAGAAGGGATAGTGAAAATATGGAGCGTAATTTTGTAATTATAACAGGGGTATCAGGCTCTGGAAAAACTCTAGCTTTAAAATCTTTAGAAGATGTTGGATATTTTTGTATAGACAATATGCCAACGCCTTTAATTTTAAATTTAATTGAGAATAAAGAAGAAATTCTACCTAATGTTGAAAAAATAGCTTGTGTTGTTGTTATTAGAAATGGTGAAGATTTTTATGTGTTAATTAATGCTATTGCAC
>CAZVOQ010000089.1:0-7007 GCA_964628475.1 uncultured Oscillospiraceae bacterium
GTGGAACTTATTTTAGTGATGATACAGAAGGTCGCTATGTTCTCGAAAAAAGAGTCTATATACTAGAAGATAATAAAATTTTTCTTAAAACTTCTGTTGCGGGTATAGTTGTTTATGATTATGAAACTTATGAATACCAAACTCTAATTCTTGAATAAATGCATATTTAAATTTTGTATATTTTTTATTATGCTAATAATTTTTTTTAATTTACTTGCACTTATCTTTTTTTATAATTCATTTTTGAAAATCTAATAAATATATTATATTGTATTTAATTGATATTTATGTTATCATACAATAAATATTAATTTATCCAAAAGGGGAATTCTATGCAAAATGATATTTCATCTATTATAAAAGAGCTTAAATCTGATTCAAAAATATTTTTATTCGGAGCAGGCCTTATTGGAATCCAAACTGCATATTTATTAATAAATAACAACATAGCCTTAAGCAATTTATGTTTTGTAGATAATTTTAAATTTCAAGATTCAAATTTTATTGAAATAGATTCTAAAAACAGCATACCTGTTATCTCCCAGTCACATATGGCTCAAGAAGCTACTTCAAATGATATTATCATCATTACAACTAAATTAGATTCTTCTCTAGTGATTCTTGAAGATTTAAAACAGATAACCAGCTTAAAAAGCACACAAATTTATTGCGTTTCAGATATAGTTAGTAATGAAACTTTAGATAACAGCTTTGCTTATAAATTTACTGATTCAAAATTTAATTATGATACAAATTTTCAAGATAATATTCAAGTTTGCATTAATTGTAGTAATAAATTCACGCAAGGCAAACTTTCAAGAACTATTAATTCACTTATCAAATTAAAATACAAAACTTTTTTAATAGTTAATAATGGTTATGATATAAATCTTGAGTTGTTACAAAGTCTAAAAATCAAATTCAATATTATATCCACAGATCAAATTTTGTTTAATCATTATGAATTGTTAGACCTATTTACATTTAATAAGCATCTTTTTTTAAAAAATAAATATATACTATTTATGAATGTTGGCGATACTTTATCAGATTCATCTACTCATCACATTGAAAAACACATAAATGCAAATATGAATATGAAATTTTTTCTATGTAATAGAGATTTATTTTTTAATGATAAATATATATCACCTTTATATCGCTCTAAGATTTCAAATTTTTCTATTTTAGAAAATACTATGTTCAATGATTTTTTATTATTAAATGTTGATAATTTAAATCACTTAAAAAACAAAATTCTAAGCCAAAATGATATTTTTATAATACCAGAATTCATCTATCATTTAGATTATGATAATATTGATAAACGATTTATAAAAACTATACCTTATTATTTAACACAATTTCATACTACCACAGAAAATGATAATTGGTGGGGTAAAGGATTTACTGAATGGACAAATACTAAAAAGGCTGTTCCTTTATTCGAAGGTCATTACCAGCCCCATGAGCCACACGACGATATTGGCTATTATGATTTAATGAATGATAGCTTTATCCAACAAAAGCAAATAGATATAGCTAAAAAATATGGATTATCTGGATTTTGCTACTACTATTATCATTTTTCTAAAAGACGTATGTTAGAAAAACCTTTTAATAAGATGATAGAAAATAAAAATTTAGATTTTCCATTTTGCATTTTCTGGGCAAATGAAGATTGGACTCGCAGTTGGGAGGGCAAAGAAAAAGAAATTTTAATACCACAAGTTTGCGATGAAACTGCTTGTATGGATTTCATAGATGAGGTTATTCCTTTATTTAAAGATTCAAGATATATAACAGTGAATGGAAAACCTTTATTAATTGTATATCGGGCTTTAAATATAGCTAATTTTCATTATATTTCTATGTTATGGCGTAATCGTTGTATCGAAGCTGGCTTAAAAGGCTTACACATTGTGATTATTGGTATTAACACATATGATCCTAGAGTTTATAATTCAGATGCAATTTCAGATTTTCCTATAATAAACTCTATTGTTTCTAGCGATAATATTAGCTATAACAATAAAAATTTAATAGATAATTTTAATGGTAAAATATATAATTACGATATTTTTTCTAAAATCTTCTCTGATAAACATGAAAAAGATTTCATCACTTATCCTTGTACCACAATAGGATTTGATAATACTGCTAGAAAAAATCTAAATGCTACTATTTTTGATAAAAACACTATATCCTCCTATCAAGATTTTTTAGCAACTAATATAGATTATATAACCACTTTTAATGATAAAGAAAATCAAATTAATTTTATTTTCGCTTGGAATGAATGGGCTGAAGGTGCACACTTAGAGCCTGATAAAAAACATGGGTACGACTTTTTAAAAGCTACTTATGACGTTATATTTGAAAAAAAGTAATATCATACTAAAAAAGAAATATTAAGAATTTTACATCTTAATATTTCTTTTTTATTTTTATTTAAATTATATAAATTCTAGTAAAGTTAAAGCTAAGTCTAAAACACTGTTGTGTTGGGTTTCTAATTTTATATCTGGGTTTATAGGCACTTCATACGGCGATGAAATACCAGTAAAATTAGGTATCTCCCCTGCTAAAGCTTTTTTATACAGCCCTTTAGTATCTCTTTTTATACATTCCTCGAGAGGTGTACTAACGTAAACTTCGTAGAATCCATCACCAATAATATTTTTTGCCATTTCTCTATCATTTTGGAACGGAGAAATTGCTGATACTAATACTATAATTCCTGCATCATTCATTAACTTTGCCACTTCTGCAATTCTTCTAATATTTTCTGTTCTATCCTCATGATTAAATCCAAGATTATTACTAATACCCATTCTAATATTATCGCCATCTAAAATCATTGTATGCTTTCCAATTCCTACAAGTGATTTTTCAAAAGCATTAGCTATTGTTGATTTACCTGAGCCAGAAAGCCCCGTAAACCAAAAAGTTTTCGGTGTTTGATTTTTTTGATTTGCACGAAACTCTTTTGTTATATCTAAATGTTGCCATGTTAAATTATCCGAACGGCGTAGTTTATATTCTATCACTCCACAAGCAGATGTCATATTAGTAATTCGATTAATTAATATTAATCTACCTAGTTCTTGGCATTCATCAAAACTATCAAAAACAATCTTTTCTGGTAAAGCTATATCGCAATTTATAATATCATTTTTATTAGCTTTTTCTTGTAAAATATGCTCACCCGTATTCACATCGATACAGTAGTGAATTTTTATAATCGTTGCTGGGATAGTTTTTGTTGCTATTTTTAATAGATAATTACTACCAACTAAAAGGTTTTCATCGTCCATCCATAATAGATTACATCTAAAAAGTCTTCCAGTTATATTTTTTTCTTCTTTAACTATTACAGAGCCTCTTGCACAATCAATTTCTTTATCTAAAACTATCGTTACAGCTTGTCCAGCATTAATTATATCACTTTTTTTATCTGTAATTAATAGCTGTTTTATATTTGCTTTCTCTTCGCTTGGAAGTATTATAACTTCATCTCCAACTTTTAAATCCCCTTGAATAACCTGTCCTTGAAACCCTCTAAAGTTCAAATTCGGTCTGCAAACACGCTGAACTGGCATAATAAACGACTTATCTTTATTTTCTTTGTTAATTTCAACTTTTTCTAAATACTGTAAAAGTGAATTCCCAGTATACCAACTCATTAAATCACTTTTTTTATTAACATTATCACCTTTTGTTGCACTTACTGGAATAACAGCCAATGTTTTATGTTTTATATCTTTTAAATAATCATTTATTGATTTTTCTATTTGCTGAAATTTTTCTTTTTCATAACTCACTAAATCCATCTTATTCACAGCAAATATAAAATCGCGAACACCCATCAATTCACAAATTCTGATATGTCGCTTAGTTTGGTTTAACATCCCTTTAGTTGCATCAATCAATATTATAGCTAAATCGGCAAATGAAGCACCAACAGCCATATTCCTTGTGTATTCTTCGTGGCCTGGCGTATCTGCAACTATAAAGCTTCTTTTTTGAGTTGAGAAATATCTATATGCAACATCAATAGTTATCCCTTGTTCTCTTTCTAATATTAACCCATCTAAAATTAAAGAATAATCTAATTCGTTTTCAGTGTTCCCAAGTTTACTATCTAAAATTAATGTGTTTTCTTGGTCTGCATATATTAATTTAGCATCATAAAGCATATGCCCTATAAGTGTTGATTTGCCATCATCTACACTTCCACAAGTGATAAATTTTAATAATTCTTTCAATTAAAAATACCCCTCTCTTTTACGCCTTTCCATACTCCCTCTAGCTTCATTATCAATAACTCTATTATTTCGTTCAGATGATACTGCAGCAAGTGTTTCATTTATAACTTCATCCAAAGTGGTTGCTTTTGACTCTACTGCTCCAGTAAGGGGGTAGCAACCAAGTGTTCTAAATCTAATAGATTTCATCTCGATACTTTCATTTTCAAAAAGCTTTATTCTATCATCATCTACCATAATTAATGTTTCATCTCTATTTACAACGGGTCTTTCCTTTGAAAAATATAATGGAACTATTTCTATTTTTTCTCTTTTAATATATTGCCATATATCAGCTTCTGTCCAATTTGAAATTGGAAAAACTCTTGCACTTTCGCCTTTTTTTATTTGAGTATTATAAATATTCCACAGCTCTGGTCGTTGCTTTTGAGGATTCCATGAGTGAAATTCATTTCTAAATGAAAAAATTCTTTCTTTAGCTCTTGAAACCTCTTCATCACGCCTAGCACCAGCAAACGCAACTGTAAAGCCATATTTATCAAGCCCTTGCTTTAGCGCCTCAGTTTTCATTATATCTGTGTATGCACTTCCATGCTCAAACGGATTGATATTCTTTTCAATCGCTTCTTTATTACTATAAACTACCATTTCAATGCCTTTTTCTTTTGCCACTCTATCACGAAATTCTATCATTTCTTTAAATTTCCATGTTGTATCGATATGTAAAAACGGAAATGGTGGTTTTTCTGGATAAAAAGCTTTTAAAGCTAAATGCAGCATAACCGAGCTATCTTTTCCAATTGAATATAGCATAACTGGATTTTTGCATTCTGCAACTACTTCACGCATTATAAAAATAGCTTCTGCTTCTAATCTATCTAAGTGCGACATATTTTCCATATATCTACTTCCTTTATAAAATATTTTTAATTGAATTTACAATGTAAAATCCTTTATCATTTAAAGAGCTTTTTCTATTGTAGCGCATTGGAGTATTGTCTAATTGTTTAAAAATCGCTCCCGCTTCTTCTACTATTATTTGCATAGCAGCAGTATCCCATTCCATCGTTGGATTATGTCGATAGTATATTTCTGCTTCACCTTTTGCAATAAGACAACCTTTTAACGAGCTACCCATCTTTTTAAAATTCGTTAGATTATACTTTTTTATTAAATCGTCCATTTCACTGCATCCATGAGAACTACTCATAACAACTCTCGCTTTTTCTAAGTCATGAATATTAGACACTGATATCTTTTCTTTTTCACCATTTTTAGATTTATAAAATGCCCCATTATTTTTGCTGGCAAAGTATAACTCTTTTGTTACCGGAACATATATAACCCCTAATATCGATTCATTTTCATATGAAAGTGCTATATTAACAGTAAATTCATCATTTCTTTTAACAAACTCTTTTGTTCCATCTAGTGGATCTACTATAAAGCAAAACGGATTCTGTATCCTTGATAAATCGTCCTTTTCTTCTTCAGAAAGAACTGCATAATTAAAAAATTCTTTTTTTAGTGCATTAACTATTAAATCATTTGATTTTTTATCAGCTAAAGTAAGTGGAGATTTATCTTTTTTTAATTCTACATTCTTATAAAGAGTTTCATCATTATAAACTTTTATTATTTCTTCGCCTGCTTTTATAGCTATGTTACAGCAGAATTTTTCTATGTATTTTAAATCTAAATCACTTGGAATACTCATACTATTTAACATTTCCTTTCCATTTATTTTTAAATTTTTCTATATCACTATCCGAATAAAAATGCTTAACATATTTTTCATTATAGCATCTATCAAAATACTCTTTAGAAAATCTAATTTCTTTTTGAGCTTGTTTATAAGATTCCCCTGTCCATTTGCTTGAGGCAACATTATCTATTTCTAAGCTATCAAAAGGAACTCCCACCCAAGCTGAAAGTTCTGGTATTATATTATTTAATTTTTCCAATTGATAAACAAAAATCTCTATATTATCTTCTTTAATTATTGTGTATCCTTTTTCTTTATCAAATGGATAAGCTGTAATGTCAATTATGTTTTCACAAAAATCAGGGATGAAGTTTTGAATAGCATGCCTAGACGTTCCGTAAATTTTTGTATTTTTATTCTTATCAACAAACATATCAAAAATCTGTTGAATATCTCCTCCATCATTAATCATTATGCTTTTAATCTCATCTAACGACTCTTTATCAATATTTTTTAATACCATCATCAATACACTTAAGAATGGTTGATACTCCGATCCGCACATCGATAAAAATTGGTATATCGTAGATACGTTCTGACTAATTGGCTCTCTTACAGCCGTTATTATTCTTATTTTTTTAAAAAGAAACTCATATTCAGATTTGTCTATAAACATATTAAACCACTTTCATGGAAAATGTTAAAATATTTAATATCATGTTTTTCAAATGTTGCATTTAGTGTAAAATCAGCTGTTTTCATAGGTAAATTCAAAAGCAATAATTCATCAGATATATCGCCATTTAGCACTTTAGCAATCAACCACTTTTTAAAATTAATTTCTTTATTTTTGTAGTTAAATTTATCAAAAATCCCGCCTTTTGAAAACAATTGTGTCACTTCATATGTATTTTCTATAAATTTCAAAAAATTTAATATGTTATATGTTTCTGTTCCAGTAATATAGTTGGCTATATTCAAACTTTTTAATTGGGCAATCACATCAATTTCATAATTGAATCCACCGCTATTAA
>CAZVOQ010000090.1:0-7001 GCA_964628475.1 uncultured Oscillospiraceae bacterium
GCAAATTTTACAGGAGAAATCGTTGAATGTGTTGGCGAATTTTACCTAACATTTGATAAACTATATGATTTTAGCATAAACACAGCACTAAATGTTAGAAAAGTATTAAAAAAGAAAAAGTAAGCACTTGAAAGATTGGCATTTTTTTGCTAATATTAAACAATATGAATTTAAAAGGAGAAGAATAATGGAAAGAAAACCATATTATATTACAACACCAATTTACTATCCGTCTGCAAACCTGCATATAGGGCACAGCTATACAACTGTTATCGCTGATACAATTGCAAGATATAAAAGACTTCAAGGATTTGATGTAATGTTTTTAACTGGTACAGATGAACACGGACAAAAAATCCAAGATAAGGCTGCTGAAGCTGGAAAAACACCAAAACAATATGTTGATGAGATTGTTGAGGGAATTAAAAATCTTTGGGAACTTATGGACGTAAAGTATGATAGATACATAAGAACCACTGATGAGCATCATAAGTCTTCTGTTCAAAAAATCTTCAAAAAATTATACGATAAAGGCGATATCTACAAAGGATTTTACGAAGGGATGTATTGTAAACCTTGCGAAACTTTTTGGACGCAAAGCCAATTAGCCGATGGAAAATGCCCAGACTGTGGACGTGAAGTTTATCCTGCTAAAGAAGATGCATATTTCTTTAGATTATCAAATTATGCCGATAAATTATTAAATTTATACGAAGAAAATCCAATTTTCATTCAGCCTGAATCAAGAAAAAATGAAATGATTAGTTTTATAAAACAAGGACTTCAAGATTTATGCGTTTCAAGAACAACTGTTTCTTGGGGTATCCCTGTTGATTTTGATGAAGGACACACTGTTTATGTATGGGTTGATGCTTTATCAAATTATATAACTGCACTTGGATATAATAACGATGAATATTCTGATTTCAGTAAATATTGGCCTGCTGATTTACATCTAATGGGTAAAGAGATTCTTCGCTTTCATAGCATAATTTGGCCTGCAATGCTAATGGCTTTAGAGCTTCCATTACCTGCTAGAGTTTTTGGTCATGGATGGCTACTTTTAGAGCATGGTAAAATCAGTAAAAGTGTTGGAAACGTTGTTGATCCAGTTGTTCTTTGTTCAAAATACGGCGTTGATGCTATTCGTTATTTCTTGCTTCGTGATGTTCCTTTTGGAAATGATGGTATGTATTCAAATGAAGCGTTAATGAATAGAATTAACACTGATTTAGCAAATGATTTAGGAAATCTAGTTTCAAGGACAGTTGCTATGATTGAAAAATATTTTAATGGAACACTTCCTAGTGATAGACAAAGTGATGATTTAGATAATGATTTAATTAATCTATGTAATAACTTAAAATCTAATGTTACAAAACATATGGACGAATTAAATGTTCCTGTTGCACTATCTGAAATTTTCAAAGTTATTCAAAGGGCAAATAAATACATCGACGAAACTGCTCCTTGGACTTTAGCTAAAGATGAGGCTAATAACCCTCGCCTTGCAACTGTTTTATATAATTTAGCTGAATCAATTAGATTTTCAGCAGTTATGCTTCAAGCATTTTTACCTAATACTCCTAGCAAAATAGCTACTCAATTAGGATTTAGCAAAGAATTACTTTCTTTTGATAGCGTTGAAACTTTTGGTCAATTAAAAGAATTTACAGCGAAAAAAGGCGATGTTATCTTCCCTCGTATAGATATCGAAAAAGAACTTGAAGAAATTAAAAAAGCTCAAGAACTAAAAAAAGCAAACCAAGAAGAGATTATCGAAGAAGAAACAGAAGAAACTATTCCAGAAATCACTATTGATGATTTTATGAAAGTTAATTTAATTGTAGGTAAAATTATCGACTGTCAGCCTGTTCCAAAAGCTGATAAACTTTTAAATAACACTGTTTTTGATGGTAAAAGAGAAAGAACTATTCTATCTGGAATCGCCCAGTGGTATAAGCCAGAAGATTTAATTGGCAAAAAAATTGTTATTGTTGACAATTTAGCTCCACGAAAAATGCGTGGTTTAGTAAGCGAAGGCATGATTTTAGCTACTGATAACGGAGATGATGTTGAAGTTGTGTTTATTGCTGATAATGTTGCTCCTGGTAGCAAAGTTAGATAATATAAAAATCTCCACTTTATAAGTGGAGATTTTTTTAAGATAAGGAATTATAATTATGGAAAAAATATTTGATAGCCACGCACATTATAATAATGAAAGATTTTTAGATAATTTCGATGAAATGATGAAAAAATTAAAAGAAAATAATGTTGGGTATGTTTTAAACTGTGCTTGGGATTTAAATTCTAGCATTTTAGCTTTAGAACAAAGCAAAAAAACTGATTTTATGTATGTCGCCACTGGTTTTCATCCTAGCGAGGCTGATAGTGCAACAAAAAACAATTTAGATAAAATTAAAGAACTTGCAAAAAACAATGAAAAAGTAGTTGCAATTGGAGAGGCTGGACTTGATTATTATTATGAAGATTGTCCATCTAAAAAAGATCAAAAAGATGCTTTTATTCAGCAAATTAAAATTGCTAATGAGCTAGATTTACCTTTAATAATTCATACTAGAGATGCAATGAAAGACACTATTGATATATTAAATGAATATCCAGTTAAATCGGGAGTTGTTCATTGTTATTCTGGTTCAAGCGAAAGCTGTAAGGAGCTCGTTAAGATGGGATTCTACATTGGTTTCACAGGAGTTATCACTTTTAAAAACGCTAAAAGAGCTATCGAAAGTTTAAAAGTTGTGCCGTTAGATAGACTTTTAATTGAAACAGATTGCCCTTATATGTCGCCTGAACCTATGCGTGGAAAAACTTCTGATTCAAGTATGCTTATATATGTTGCTGAAAAAATTGCAGAAATCCTAAATATGGAAACTAGCGAAATAATCAAAATAACTGCTAATAATGCTAAAAATTTGTACAAAATTAGCAATAACTAACCCAATATATGGAGTTGTAAAAAAATATTCTCAAAATCCCTTGACATCCTTTATTTTGTGTGATAATATGACATTGTTATATTTTTATCAATAAAAAAATATTTATTTATGAAAGGAATTATTGAAAATGACAAAAAAAATTATTGCTTTGTTTTTAGCTGCTTGTTTAACATTTGCTTTTACAGCTTGCTCATCAACAGAAGAAACTACTGAGGATACAACAGAGGAAACTGTTTCTACAACTGAAGAAACAACACAAGAAACAACTGCTGACTACTCAGGCTTAACTATTGGTAAGGCTGATTATGCTGCACACGGAACTTACTCTTTTGCTGCAACTACTGCAGTTTTAGCTGGCGACACTATTGTTGCTGCTTATATAGACGAGTACCAATATTTAGACGCTGATACATATACTGGCGTACCAAATAGTGATGCAACTTTTGGTGAAATGGCTCTTGCAGTTGAAAAAGTTTTAGCTTCAAAAAAATTAAATGTTGAAGCTTACAGTGCTAACATGAGTGAATCTGGTGGTGCTACTCAAACTCTTGATACATCTTGGATGGCTATCGAAGAGTTCTGCGTTGGTAAAACAATTACAGAACTTGAAGAATGGGCTGGCAGCGCTGAAGGTGCGGATGTAATCGCTGGTTCTACTTTAGTAGACACAGTTGGATATGTTAAAGCAGTTGTTGAAGCCGCAAAAACAGCTCCAGTTAGCACTGCAGATCCTGCAAATTTTGCAGATGTTGATGTTAAAATTGCTAACGTTGATTTTGCTGCACATGGCACATATTGCTTTACTTTAGCTTCTACTGCTGTAATTGATGATGTTATTGTTGCAACTATAGTTGATGATTATCAATATTTATCAGCTACTGATTATGTTGGTGTACCAAATAGTGATGCTACTTTTGGTGAAACTGCCCTTGAAAACGATAAAGTTTTAGCTTCAAAAAGAACAAACATGGAAGCTTATAGCGCTAATATGAGCGAATCTGGTGGTGCTACTCTAACTCTTGATACATCTTGGACAGCTATCGAAGAATTCTGTGTTGGTAAAACAATTACAGAGCTTGAAGAATGGGCTGGTAGCGCTGAAGGTGCGGATGTAATCGCTGGCTCTACTTTAGTGGATACAGTTGGATACACTAAAGCTATTATCGAAGCTGCAAAAATGGCTAAATAATTATATTTAGCAAAAAAACTTAATAGCAAGATACTTATACCAAAACAAGTGGCTCGATGCCACTTGTTTTTTTTTATTATCGCTTTAGCAAGAAATCCCTCCAGTTTTATTGGGAAAATAACAATGCTTTAGCTTTCAGCATTAAGTAAAGTGCGATGATAATTCAATCATCATTTAGCACTGTATTGAATAATAAGAGAAAGTACACCATTTAAACAGCTTTAGTGCAGTTGATGAGTTTAACGGATTTTCACTTTCTACTGAACGGTTTTCTAGTAGTATTACCTTTTAAGTAATTATGGTGATTTTTTAAGTAAAAAGTAAAACTGAGCTTTCGCAAAGGCTAATAGAATTTAATATTCATAAAAGAGATAAAGAGCCTTCTCTCATATTGTGCGAAAAAATAGGTAGTTTTATATCTTTTGCTATTAAATAACTATTATCTCCTTTTTCATTATAGCTTTTATATAAATCTAGGGAATGACTTTCGCCATTCCCTTGTATTTTTTTTATTCGTAACGTTTGTTTATAAGTATTCAACTATTATTAGCTTTTATTACACTCATATGCTATTTTTTCTGATGAGCTCCATAATTACTCTTCATATCAAAAAATAATTGTATTAGGCTTTTATAGTATGGGATAAATTTTCCTTCATTGAGCATTTTATAAATTTCATCAATAGTTGCCCATTTCACAGCTTGAACTTCTTCATACTGCAATTTCAATTTTGTTATATCAATATCTTTTTCTATTAAATATATATCGTCAAATCCTTGATTAAAGTTCAGCGTTATATGCGGCAGAATATTTTCAAAATCAAGCTTTAATCCTATCTCTTCATACACCTCTCTTTGAATTGCAGTTTGACTGTTATCGCCTGATACTGCACTCCCACCAACTGTAATATCCCACATGTTACCCCAGCTAGATTTAAACGGCTGTCTTTGCTGGATAAGCATCTCATTTTTTGAATTAAAAATACAAGCATGGACAACTAAATGATAATCTCCACTTAAAATTTTTTCTCCCCTAATCATAGTTCTATCTGTTTTTATTCTATCTTTAGTATATACATCCCATAATTCCATTATTAATCTCCTAATCATTATTAATATAAATTAAAAGATAGATAGCTTTTAAATATTAACATTAAAACTATCTATCCCGTTTTTATATTATTATATGTCTATTTCTTCCTTTTTTATATAAGGATTAACATGCACCATGCAATGCTTAACCCCTTGAATTTCTTCAACCTTATCATGAACTATATGAGCTATCTCATGTGCATCGGTTAATTTTTTATCTCCATCAGTTGCTATTTCAATATCAATATAGATTTTATTTCCAAACATTCTTGTTTTTAAATCATCGATATCCATTACTCCTTCAACTGAAAAAACTATGCTTTTAATATTTTCAATAGTATTTTCATCACATGATTTATCAACTGTTTTATCTATTGCTTGAATAAATATATCGTAAGCAGCTTTCACTATAAACACACAGATTAAAACACTTGCTATTGGCTCTAAAACAGGATACCCCATCCTTGCGCCTAATATGCCCACAAAAGAGCCTATTGAGCTAAATGCGTCTGTTCTGTGGTGCCAAGCGTCTGCTAGTAGAACATCTGATTTTATTTTTTTAGCTGCAATTTTTGTATACCAATACATCCATTCTTTAACTAATATTGATAAAACAGCTGCATATAACGTTATTCCACTTGGAACTATAATTTCACTTCTATTAGAAAATATTAATATTATTCCGTCAATTCCAATGCCCGCACCTGTAATTGCAAGAATAATTGCAAGCACAATTGAAGCTATGCTCTCTAATTTCTCATGGCCATATTGATGATCTTCATCTGCTTCTTCTTTTGAAATAGTTATGCCAACCATAACAATAACTGTGCTAAAAACATCACTCGCTGAATGCACAGCATCTGAAATCATCGCTGAAGATTTTCCCACTACACCAACAAAAAATTTAATTACTGAAAGCACTATATTAACTATTAAAGTTACTACAGAAACTCTAATTGCTATCTTTTTTTCCATATTCACCTCTTTATTTACTTATAATAATATATCATATTCCTAAACTAATGTAAATATTATAATGACTAATAAATAAAAGTATGGTATAATATCTATTTAATATAAGGGGGAAATTATGAAAATAATATTTTTAATTTTTTCGATTTTATTTTCTATTAATAGTATTATACTAATTTTTAGAAGAAGTTTTCATTATGGGTTACTAATTATGCTCACTTTATCCATAATTTTCTGTATTTTATTTTTAAAATGGGAATTTTTTGTTAACATAAGTAAAAATGGTATTTACTTCTGGATAAAAATGTGTATAATATTATTTGTATGTTTATATACAGCGTGCGCTGTATTTATATTATTAAATGCAAAAACTAATCCTAGTTTTAATGAAAATGCTATTGTAGTTTTAGGCTCTGGCGTTAGCGATGACAACACTCCTACTAAAACTGCTAAGCTAAGGCTTGATAAAGCAATAGAGTATTTTAATAAAAACGAAGATGCCTATATTGTTGTGACAGGATCATACGCTAATAATTCTGAAATTACAGAAGCCCAAGCTATGAAAAATTATCTTATTCAAAACAATATCCCTGCTGATATGATATTAATGGAAGAAAACTCAAAAAGCACTTATCAAAATTTTCTAAATTCAAAAGCACTTTTAGAAAATAATGATATAAGCTGTGAAAACATTGTTTTTGTTAGCCAAAACTTTCATTTATATAGAGCTTCTTATTTTGCAAAACAAGCAGGATTTAATAATATAAATACCATAGGAGTTAAAAC
>CAZVOQ010000091.1:0-298 GCA_964628475.1 uncultured Oscillospiraceae bacterium
TCCAAAAAATCTAGGTCTTCCAAACACTATTAAATTTTCAACTTTTGCAGTTTCTAAATCAAATTCTAAATCATCAATTCTACCAATATTCTGACCTGTAACAACGCTTACAATATCTTTTTGACAAAGAAAGGATAAAGATAACATTATATTCACCACCTAATTAATTTATATATTATTAGTATATTCTTTTTTCATTCAATATGTTAATCAAAATATTTTATTTAATTATTATTCATATTTTATCTATATATTGGTTTAAAATAATATGTTATAATATAATCAAATTAATAGATGT
>CAZVOQ010000091.1:308-6966 GCA_964628475.1 uncultured Oscillospiraceae bacterium
AAATGAATGGTGAGAGCTATGCTTTATCTTATTTATTCGGTTTTAAGAACTATTGTTTTTTAGTACATATCATGCTAAGTGGAGCTATACTTAATTTTATAGATATTTTCAGTTTTTTATATATTATAATTCCAGCTATAGTAGTTATGCTATTCACTAAAACTTCAAAAAATTTATTTAAGGCAATCTCCTTTACATTTTATAATAATATGTTTTATGAAAAAGAAATTTACGCAATAAAAGATGTGTCCATAAAAGATGTAAAGCTATATAAAAGTTCTGTTAAATTACTGATTTACACTTTGAATATTTCTGGCGTATTATCTTTTTTAATTGGATTTATCAATACTTCAGTTTCGATTGATTTATCTGTGGGTGCTAATTATTTATTAATTTCATCTAGCATTTCATTGATAGCATTTTTTTATTCAATGTATTTTACTATATTGCTTTTACCAGTGATTTTTTCTTTAAATAAATATATAATTTCAAACTCTTAAATTTTAAAAAGCAACTTTCCAAAGAAAGTTGCTTTTTTATTTTATTCAAATTGCTTTCTAACTATTTTTAAAACATTTTTTTCTATCCTTGAAACTTGAGCTTGACTTATTCCAACGATATTGGCAACCTCTGTTTGAGTTTTTCCTTTTAAATATCTTAAACTTATTATATATTTTTCTCTATTATCTAAATTTTTAATTATATCCCTTATAATAATTTTTGTTTGAAATGCCTCTTCAAAACTAGTATCAGCTATTTTATCTAGCAGTAAACTCGAATCGCTATCCTCCATAAAGGCAGGCTCATGCAATGAAATTGTTGGGGCTAAGGATTCTAAAGCATTAACAATTTGATAATAGGAAACGCCTAATATTTCAGCTAGTTGCCTATTACTTGGCTCTATATTATTCTTAAGAATGTATTCTTCTTTTGCCGCTAAAATTTTATAAGACAAATCTTTTATACTTCTATTTATTTTAACTGTTTGATTATCTCTTAAAAACCTTTTGATTTCGCCCATTATCATTACAACGCCATACGTTGAAAACTGAACATCTAAGCTTGTATCAAAATTATTTAAAGCTTTTATTAATCCAATACAGCCAACTTGGAATAAATCATCAGCCTCAGCATTATTCTTCAAAGAAAATTTTTGTATAACACTTAAAACTAGTTTTAAATTGCCCATAACAAGTTTTTCTTTAGCTAGATTATCGCCATTTTTCATCTTAAGAATTAATTCTTTTCGCTCGGCTTCTTTTAATGTTGGTAGTGTTGCTGTGTTTATGCCGGTTATTTCCACTTTTTTATAAAACAGATAATCACTTCCCTTTTTTATTAGATAGTGTAATTATCTGCTTTTTTTATTTAATTATGTATGTCAATTAATTTCAGTTAATTTTTTCCAATTCTCGTTTTAATTTTTTTAATATCTTTTTTTCAAGCCTTGAAATATAACTTTGTGATATGCCTATTTCATCTGCAACTTCTTTTTGAGTTTTTTCTTCTCTTCCATTTAATCCAAATCTTAAAAGCATAATCTCTTTTTCTCTATTATTTAAACACTCTAAAGATTCCCTAACCATATTTTTATCGCTTTCAAGCTCTATGCCTTTACTTATTTCATTATCAGGAGTGTGCAAGACATCAATTAGATTTAATTCATTCCCGTCTGAGTCAATTGAGAGGGCTTCATCCATGCTTATATCAATGTTTTTATTACTTTGCTTTCTTAAGAACATTAAAATCTCATTTTCAACGCATCTTGAAGCATAAGTTGCAAACTTTATATTCTTACTAGGAACAAAACTATTAACAGCTTTGATTAATCCCATAGTTCCTATTGAAGTTAAATCATCTATTGGAATATTTGTATTTTCAAATTTTTTGGCTATATATACCACTAATCGCAAATTATGTACAATTAATTTTTCTCTTGCCCAAGCCTCTTTATTTTCAATCCCTATAAAAACTTTTAATTCTTCCTCTTTTTTTAAAGGAGATGGCAGTGTTTGTGGTCCGTTTATATACCACATTTTCCTAATTTTGCTAATTAATTTTATAACAATTTTCTTCATAATGATATTATTCCTTTCTATATTTGAAATTTTCTTTATTTTAGTAAAACTTCTGCAACTTCTTTTCCTATAATCGCTTCTTTCTCATTTGATATTTTTTCCTTAGCTAAGGCTATACGGCAATTTTTAATCTCTTTTTTTATATCCTTTTGTATTATGTATATGTTTTTTGCTTTTATTGATGGAAGCATTCCTTCGCCATTAATAGTTGAGTAGAATATCGGAGTAATAAAATTAGTATTTTCAATATTTATATTATCAAAAAAATTTTCAATATCTTTTATATCCTTTTCACTCACAAGATTTTCTATTTTTTTTATCTCAACGAGTATAACATTATAGTTATTTATAATATCCTTTAATTTAAATCCTGTATCATAAAAAGCGGACAAAACCACCTCCCCTTTTTCTAACACTAATTTAATTTTTATGTCTTCACTTGAAAGTTTTTCATTGAAAAAAATATTAAAAATTGTTATAACTATCCAAATAAATAAAACAGATAAAACTAAAATAACCGGATTAATATTTAAATAAATAATTGTGTCTTTTAAAATTATGACGCTATTATCTTCAATAAATGCTAAAAACCCATATAACATAAAATTAGCTAAAAGCATAGACAATACATTTTTAAAAAAATAATAATAGTTTACAAATCCAAATGCTATTAATATTGATATTATCACTGCTAAAATTTTAATTAATATCGATAATAAAAAACTATTTATATCAATTAAAACTATTAAAGAAAATAATGCACCTATAAAACTTGAAATTATTAATCTTTTTTTATCATAAAAGCTTGATGAAAAAATTTGAGTAATTTTTAAAAGAAAATAGTTTATTATAAAGTTGGTTATTATTAAAACATCGATATATATAATCATTTATTTTACCACCTTGATTTATTTTACTATTAACAGCTGATTATAATTGTCGAATTTTGAAATAACTAAAATAATTTTTTGCATAAAAAAATGGCTTATAAAAAGCCATTTTAATTTTTATTAGCAATTATAAAACGCTTCAAACGCCTTATAGGTTGCATAAATATCTAATTTTGAAGCTAGTTCAAATGGAGCGTGCATTGATAAAATAGGAACTCCTACATCGATAGTTTCAATATTTTTATCTGCAACAAACTGAGCAACAGTACCGCCGCCGCCTTGGTCAACTTTTCCAAGTAAGCCTATTTGCCAGTTAACGCCTTTTTCATCAAACAGATTTGTTATTTTCGCTACTAACTCTGCGCCAGCATCATTTGTGCCACCTTTTCCGCCTGAACCAGTGTATTTAGTTACAACTACGCCTTTGTTCATATAGCAAGCATTTAATGGATCGTGTACATCTGGAAATGTTGGATCGTATGCTGCATTAACATCTGCTGATAAGCAAGCTGAATTAGCTAAAGCAGTTAGTATATTAACATTTTGCATTTGTGCAAGGTAGGTAATAAAATGTTCAAGGAAATCACTTCTTAACCCAGTTATACCGGCTGAGCCTGTTTCTTCTTTATCTGCAAAAATTGTTATTGTTGTATTTTCTGGATTTTTAGCTTCAATTTCAGCCATTAAAGAAGTGTATGCACAAACTCTATCATCTTGACCATAGCCACCTACAATGCTTTTATCAAACCCTACATCTCTTGATTTTCCAGCTGGTACCATTTGAAGTTCTGCTGAGATAAAATCTCTTTCAGTAATCCCATATTTATTATACATTAAATCTAAAGCAGCTAGTTTAACAGCATCTTTTATTTCATCATCTGGATATGGAATTGACGCTATTAAAACATTCATTTCTTCGCCTTTTAAAACATCACGCATTTTTCTTTCTGCTTGATCTTTTGCAAGATGAGGAAGTAAATCTGTTATAACAAAAACAGGATCTGTTTCATCTTCGCCAACGCTGATTTTAATAGTTTCGCCTTTTGCATTTATTACAACGCCATGTAAAGCTAAAGGAGTTGCTGCCCATTGATATCTTTTAACTCCGCCATAGTAATGAGTTTTAAATAACGCTAGTTCATTTTTTTCATACAATGGCATTGGTTTTAAATCAAGGCGTGGTGCATCTATGTGGCTTGCTATAATATGTACTCCATTATCAACTAATTTTGTCCCAATAGTTGATAGCAAAATGCTTCTGCCTCTATTGTTCATATAAACTTTATCACCGCTATTATATTTTACGTTTGGTGAAAATTCAACATAGCCATTTTCTTTTGCTCTTTTTTCAATTTCATCAACTGCTAATCTTTCTGTTTTGCTTTTATCTAAAAACAGTTTGTAGTCTTCTGAAAATTTCTGACTTTTTTCAACTAAAGACACATCAATTTTCGCCATATGTTCAACTGAGTATGTTAGTTTGTTTTGTAGTTCCATTGCTTTTGAGGTTGTTTTTTCCATTTTGATTTACCTTTCTTTTCCTATTATTCTTCTTTATCTTTATATAGCTCTAAATATGCTGTATAAGCTTTATCAATCTTATAAACATAATTGCTCATTTGTTCATACGGAAATTCTAATAAAATATCCGACTCTTGCTCTTCTAATAACCCATCAACTGTTCCCCAGCCACTATGATATGCCGCTGCTGCAGTTGCAACATCATTATTATATTTTTGCATATTTCTTGAAATAAAATATGCCCCAAATCTAATTGAAATTTCTGGATCAAATAAATCTTCAAAAACTAACTCTTCGTATGGTGCATGCTTTAATTTTATCCATGCAAAAGTTTCATTCGTAATTTGAGTTAACCCTATTGCATTTGCCGAAGAAACAGCGTTTGAATCAAATCCACTTTCTGTTTTTATGTATGCATATAATAAATACTTATCTATACCGAATTCATCGGCATATTTTTCAACTAATTCTGTATACTCTAAAGGATAGCTTAAGTATTTTAATTCCTCATTATATTTTTTTATAGAATTATAAGCTATTATAGCAACAAAAAATATTACTACTAATAACAAACACACTCTAATTTTTTCTAAAACAATTTGACTTTCTTTAATTAAATCTTCAACGTTTTTATTATTTTCAATCACATAATCAGCTTTTTTTAGCATGATTTCATAGCTAGTTTGATTTTTTATTCTATCTGTTGCTTTTTTAAAATCAATATTATCTCTTTTAATAATTCTTTCTAATTGCAATTTATATTCAGAATAAACAACTATAAATTCATCGCAGTATTTTTCAAAATCATGCCCTATTATAACTGCCCCATCTACAAACACTATATTGTTTTCATTTCTATGATATTCAGTAATTAAATCTAAAAGATTTTTTATTATAAATGGATGAGTAACTTTTGTTAATTTTTCAAGGCTTTGCTTATTAACAAATGCTTTTTTAGCAAGCACTTTTCTATCTAAATCACCATCTTTAATTATATCTTCTCCAAATTCTTTAGCTAAAGCATTTAAGCAATCTTGATTTTTATGAACTGATTTTGCCACTTCATCACAATCGATAACCTTAAAACCTTTATCTAAATAATATTTTGAAACTGTTGATTTACCACTACCGCTTTGCCCAGTTATAGCTATTACTCTTTTTTTCATATATTAATCACCTTAAAAGCTGCTGCTCTTAATAATCTATTATAAACAGCAAGCCCCACACCATCAAGATTTGGCATCATAGCAAAAACTTTTTCTGCTTTTATTTCATCTAGTTTTCTTAAAGAATTAAATAAATTTAAAGCTTGTTCATTTGAATTAAATTCACTGCCATATCCAATAGCTTTAACTTTACATTTATTTATATATTCATCAAAGCAAAGAATAGCAGCACCTTCTTTAATTGCTAAATTATGCACATCATCAAACTTTGCATTAACAATTGTTATATCTGCTTTTGGTGCATAATGCTTATGTTTTAAGCCTGGTGATAAAACAGCTGTGCTTTCATTTATTTCTTCATATATACCATCTGAAAGTTTTACCTCTTTTTCTAACACTTCCTCTATTTGGCTTTTTGTAACAAAGCCTGGACGATAAATAATTATATCATCAACTAAAGAAATAACAGTAGACTCCACTCCAATACTACTACTTCCACCGTCTAAAATAAGAGGTAATCTGCCTTCTAAATCTTTATAAACATAATCGGCATTAGTAGGGCTTGGTCTGCCACTTCTATTTGCAGAAGGCCCCGCTAGTGGTAGGTTTGATTTTTTTATAACTTCAAGTGTTATAGGATTACTTGGCATTCTTACACCAACGGTTTTTAGCCCTGCTGATACAGCATCTGGCACTTCTTCTTTTTTTTCTAATATTATAGTTAAAGCTCCTGGCCAAAATGCATCCATTAATTTTTTTGCATCTTCACTAATATTTTTAGCTACTCTATTTAGCATTTCATAATCTGAAATATGCACAATCAATGGATTATCCATCGGCCTATCCTTAACTTTAAAAATACCTTCACTTGCCTTTTGATTTAAAGCATTAGCAAATAAACCATAAACCGTTTCTGTTGGAAGTGAAACAACCTGTGAATCTATAAGCAATTCACAGGCTAGTTTTATATTATTTTCACTAGGTTTTAAAACAAGAGTTTGCA
>CAZVOQ010000092.1:0-6938 GCA_964628475.1 uncultured Oscillospiraceae bacterium
GTTATAATCCCCCCATTTTGGGATTTTTATTCTATTCATGAACGATTAAGTTTTTCAGTTTTCATTTATAAGATTGCAAATTTTTCATTGTTTACAAACACTTTATTGACTAATAAGCCTTTTAAGTGGTATAATATCATGTAATTTAAGTTTAATAGTAAAAAAGAGCTTATTAATAGGCTCTTTTTTATTTGATATAATATAGCTAAATAATTAGAGAGGAATAATATAATGATTTTAGTTGAAAATTTATCCTTTTCATATCCAAAAAAAGATTTATATGATAATATATCTTTTAATATAGAAAAAGGCGAGCACTGCGCTTTAATTGGAACTAGTGGCAGTGGAAAAACTACGCTTATTGATATAATAACAGGAAAAAACAAATATTTATATGATGGAAAAGTAACCTTAAGTGAGGAGTGTAAAATTGGTTTTACTAGTCAATTCTATAAGCACGAAGCTTTTGATATAACTGTTTTTGATTATATTGCTCAGCCTTTTTTAGAAGCTCAAAAAAACATAGATGATATATGCGATAAAATGGCAGATTGCGAAGATCTAGACACTGTTATGCTAGAATATCAAAATGCACTAGACGAATTTGATGCGATTGGTGGGGCAAATTATGAAAGTTTAATTTTAAAAAAATTAAACTTATCAAATTTAAAAGATCATAAAGATTTATCTATTTCTTTATTAAGTGGTGGCGAATTTAAATTAGTTCAATTGATTAAAGAAATGATAAGCAATCAAGATTTACTAATCATGGACGAGCCTTGTGCCTTTTTAGATTTTGAAAATCTAGCATCCTTAAAAAATCTTATTAATGGACATAAAGGCACATTATTAGTTATAACTCATAATAGATATTTATTAAATCAATGCTTTAATAAAATTCTTCACCTTGAAAATACTCAAATCCAAGAGTTTTTAGGGAAATACGATGAATATAATCTGTCCCTACTAGAAAAGAAAATCGATGTTCAAGAAATAGCTGTTGAAGATGCTATTGAAATTGAAAGAAATGCAAAATTAATAGAAAATTTAAGAGAAATCGCAACATCTAATGCCGAAGCTGTTCATGGAAAAGCTTTAAAAGCAAGAGTTCGCTTTCAAAAAAGGCTAGAAGCAAGGCAAACCAAAGAACCTTTTATCTATTTAAACACACCTGATTATTATTTCATTGCTAATGAAATTCCTAAAGAAGAAAATCCTTCGCCAATAATAAAAATTGATAATTTTTCATTATCTTATGATGAGAAAAATTTATTAAATAATATTAATTTAGAAGTTTTTTATGGAGATAAAATTGCTATTATCGGCGAAAATGGAACAGGAAAAACCTCCCTTCTTCGCAAAATTGCTAATATAAATGATGCCTCTATAAGTGTTAAGGATGGACTTCGTATTTCTTATTTATCTCAACTTCAAAACGAAACTTTAAATGATAATAACACTATATATGATGAATTTTTTGATGCTGGATTTAAAACGTATGAAGAAATTGAAAATCATTTAGCACCATTTAATTTTGAAAAAGAAAATTTAACTAGCTTAATATCGAGTTTATCAGGTGGCGAAAAAAATACATTGCAAATGGCTAAAATCGCAAAATTCAGCACTGATATTCTAATATTAGATGAGCCTAGTAGCCATTTAGATATTTATTCTCAAGTTGCCCTTGAAAAGGCAATAAAAGAATTTGAGGGCACTGTTATTATGGTTTCTCATGATTTTTATTTTATTGCAAATTGTATGGATTATATACTAATGATAGAAAATAAAGCTATTAGAAAAATGAGTAATCGTAAGTTTAGGCAAATGATATATTCAAAACACTTTGATAAAGATTATCTATTAATTCAAGAAAAATATACTCAAACTATAAATAACTTAGAATCTGCTATTTATAATAAAAACTTTATCCTTGCAAGAAATTTGCATGAAGAAGCAAGTAGATTAGTTAAAAATTTATAATTTAAAACATCCTTAGAAATACTTCACTCTGTGAAGTATTTCTTTTTTGAGTAATTTATATACACGATATTTTTATTATATTTTAAAATAAATCTTGACTAACACATAGGGTGATAGTTTATATTTATATTATAAAGGTATTTTATTTTTAATTAATAAAAGGGAGGAATAAAAATATGCTAATTAATGAAGCTAGTAAATTAACAAAGCTTACTAAAAAAGCGATTGAATATTATAGCAATCAAGGGCTGATTTCACCTGTTATTTTAGAGAATGGATATAGAGATTTTTCTTTAGAAGATATTGATATTTTAAAAAGAATATCTGTATTTCGAAAGTTGGATATATCCGTTGAAGAAATAAAAAATATTTTAAATGATAACACTAATTCTACTCTGCAAAATATTCTAGTTTTAAAAGAGATTAATTATCAGCGCGACTTAATTAAAAAATCTATTTTGCAAAAGCTAATATCTAAAATTTCTTATGAAGAAATACAAAAGGATTTGCAAACAATTGAGCAAAGTGAAACTATAATTAATAAATTACTCATTGCATTTCCAGGATATTTTGGAAGATTTATTTGTATGCATTTTTCAAGATTTTTAAATCAGCCTATTCAAACCCAAACTCAAAAAACAGCTTATAACACTATAATTTTATTCTTAGATAATCTTCCTGATTTAAAAATACCAAAAGATTTAGAAGAATATTTAATTGAAAACACAAAACATCTCGAAATAAATCAAATTTCGCAAATGTTAGAAGTTCAAAAAGAGGCTTATGATAACCCTGATGTTTATTTTGAAAACAACAAAGAAATGCTTAATCAATATTTAGAATTCAAAAAATCTGATGAATATTTAAATTCTCCAGCATTTAAGCTTATGCAAATCATGAAAGATTTTTATTCATCTAGCGGATATAATGATATTTTTATACCTGCTATGAAAGAGTTAAGCCCTTCATATAATGAATATTTTGCAAAAGTTGAGATTGCAAATAAAATTTTATTAGAGAAACTGCCTGAAATAAAAAATTTATATAATTAAAAAATAATTCCTGCTAAAATTTTAGCAGGAATTATTTTTATTACTGATTTTATTATTGATAACTATTATTATTTTTAAAGCTATAATAAATTAATAATATAAATTTTATAACTGAATATACTAACAATGGTATAAAAACTATTAAAACAAACTGCCACGCATTTATACTAAAGTAATTTAAAAAAGGAATATCCTTATTTAAAGTTATTTCTTTAAATACATAATTTTCTCCATATTCACTGCCAATATCAAGCCTTATAATCTTTGTATTATTTGGATAAATATATAAAGCTTCATTATTAACAGAGAATTTTGGAAATAGCCTGTTATGATTAGAAAACCCTTGATTTTCATTTCCAATATAATAAGAACACACAACGCCTGTTGCAGTGTTTTCTAAAAGATAATAAACACTTTTAATTTCTTCATCTGATTTATATATCATCTGAGCGTCGTATCCTATTGCTGTTAATGAATAATCTTCATTTACGATTAATTCATTTAATTCAAAATCAGTTATTAAAAGCTCTTTTTCTTCATGATTAATAATAATATCGCTTATAAAATTAAATAGTCCATTTAATAAAAACATGATAATAGTTAAAGCATAAATAACGATTAACAAATTATTTTTTATATTTAATTTTCCTATTAGATTTTTCATCATTATTCCTCTTACTATAAAACTTACACTTCACTTAAAAATTCAAATATTAAATCATTGTTTTTATTTTCTATTGTGTATAAAACTGATACGCCTTCTGCGCTTTTTTCTAAATTATCACTAAAAAGCTCACCATAATGTACAACTAAATTTTCATTACTTCTCTCAACGAATATAAATTCACATTCATTTTCAATTAAATATTCTTTAAACTCATCAGGTGAAAGCTCATAATCATAATATCCATATGCCTGCCCTGGCAATGCCATACTGCCCCCACCAAAGCTGTATTCTAATTGTAATGGCAATAAATCTGCAGAATACTGAAACCATCTATTGCCATTATCGCCTTGGCTAATAAAATAAATTTTGCCATCTTCATCTTCGCCTAAAATATCTGTAATTTTCTGTGCATTTTCAACTAGCTCTTCTCTTTCATATAAATATCCATCATGATAATCAAGATACGTCATGCCCTGAGGGACGTATTGAGTGTATCTAACTATAAACACTAATACAACTGCTATTAAAGCCACTGACGGCAGGAAAACCAGCTTATTCCTTGATTTTAATATTGACATTGCCAGTAGCACAACGCTTGCTATAAACCATCCAATTAAATATGGATAAATATATCTTTCATACCCTATAAGGCTTGTGTTTACATCTGATTTAAATATAAATACATAGGTAAATCCTAAGAATATATAATATGCAAAAAAGCCTAATATAGAAAGTATATTAAAAGAGATACAGCTATAGCTAAACTCTTTATCGCTTGATGAAATCGCTGCGATACAAAGTATAATTGAAATGATAACTATAATTGTAAAACAAGAGCCTATCAATGAAATCGGCAGATTAAAAAATGCATCTGTCATCATATTTAACACATCTGTAAATTGCTCAGTTCTATCTATTCCAAATAACTGCTTTATGCCTTGAATTAGCATTTCGCTCATTCCAATTTCTTCTGTGCCACCTAAATCTCCAAATGGATCTGCACCTGTTATATTTTTAATATAATTAGACCAAGATAAAAACCCAAATATGATAACTGCAAGATTTAATAAAATATGAGAAATTTTCGCTTTTATCCCAGATAATTTAAAAAACACAACATCTTTATTTAAAAATAATATATCAAAAGAAATTATGCCCCAGGCAATAAGCGAAAATGGTAATGCTGTGTCTTTTGTCATTAGCAATGCAGATAAAATCATTGGAACTGGCCATAGTTTAGCCTTTTCGATTTTTAGTATATAATAAATACTAAGTGCTGCTCCAACTAGCCATCCCATAGGAATATCTGCAAGAGCAGTCATATAAACGTTACTTGGCTCTATTAATTGCCTATTCATCGTTAAAACATATGAAGATAAATAAGCAATAAATAACACTGGAATTGCTATGAATTTTTTATCATTTTTAAAAGGAGATAATATCGCAGTAAATAAACTAACTGCAATTACATTTATACCAATAAAAATTCTCCACTGCTCATATTCGCCAAAAAATTCAAAAAAATAGCCCATTGCTATAAAGCCTGCTTTTTGCGAGGCAACCCAATCCCAGCCTATTTCAGCAGATGCTGGGAGCTCATGATTTACTTTCATCATTTTAACAGCTGTTCCCCAAAAGCTAAATTCATCCCATGAATATAAAAGTGGTTTTCTTATTCCAAAAAATAATATCATCATAACACAAACTATGATAAATCCATAAAAATAAACTGATAATTTTCTCATTTTTATTTTTTTAGTTAATATTAATGCTAATATTATTCCTGCAATTATAAAATAAAGATATGTACCTATTAGTAGCACATCTAAAACGCCTACCGTTAATAGATATAGCATAGTAAATGCTACTGCCACTAATGGTGCAATAGCATCTGGCGTTTTTAATTTTATGGTAAAGAATACAGCAAAAACAACTAATGCTGCAAGGCTGATTAGTGTATAAAAAATTTCCATTGAAAACTCTCAATCTATAGTATTAATTTTGCTTAAAAAAGCAGAGCATATTTATATTATTATACCATAATATGCTTTTAAAATCAATAAAACAGAAGTGAAAAGCAACCCCCACTTTCCACTTCTATATTCAATTATATATTAAATTTCATTTTCATCTAAATCATACATTACGCTTAAATCTATATGGCAATATCCATTTGGATTTTTCACAAGATAATCTTGATGATATTCTTCAGCTAGATAGAAATTTTCAAGCGGAATATTTTCAACAACGATTTCCTCTTCATATTTTTCTTTAAGCGAATTTATAACCTCATCTATAATTAATTTATCTTCATCATTTTGATAATAAAGCCCAGAGCGATATTGCCTGCCAACATCTCCCCCTTGCCTATTTAACGAAGTTGGATCTACTACTTTAAAAAATCTAATTAATAATTCTTTTAAGCTAACTTCATTTTTATCATAAACAACTCTCACTGTTTCAGCATGTCCTGTGTCTTGCTTACAAACTTCTTCATAACTTGGATTTTCAGTTATCCCATTTGCATATCCTGATGCTGCATCATAAACGCCTTTTATTTTTGCCATATAAGCCTCAACGCCCCAAAAGCATCCACCAGCTAAATAAATTGTACTTAGATTTTTTTCTTTTATTAATTCTTGTAAATTTAATTGTGTCATTTTATTCCCTCACTTTTTGCACTATTTTTATATTTATTATATCTTTTATTTATGTGCAATATTTGATAAATTCACTATTTTGATTTAAACATATAAAAAAACCACTCTACTTAAAATAGAGTGGTTTTTATTCAAATGATTATTTTACATTGTAAAAACAATCTAATCCTTGATATTCAGCAACTTCGCCTAATTCATCTTCAATTCTGATTAATTGGTTGTATTTTGCAATACGGTCTGTACGGCTCATTGAACCAGTTTTAATTTGACCAGCATTTAAGCCAACTGCGATATCAGAGATTGTTGTATCTTCTGTTTCACCTGAACGGTGTGAGATAACGCAAGTGTATCCAGCTTTTTTAGCCATTTCGATAGCATCAAAAGTTTCAGTTAAAGTACCGATTTGGTTAACTTTAATTAGAATTGAGTTACCAATTCCTTTTTCAATACCTTCTTTTAGGATTTTAGGGTTTGTAACGAATAAGTCATCACCAACGATTTGGATTTTTTCACCGATTCTATCAGTTAGAGCTTTCCAGCCGTCCCAGTCGCTTTCTCCAAGACCATCTTCAATAGAAA
>CAZVOQ010000093.1:0-6891 GCA_964628475.1 uncultured Oscillospiraceae bacterium
ATAAATCATTTTCTTCAGTTTTAAAATCAATAACTGTTTCAAATAAATTTCTAGAACCATCTTGAATAAACTGCCCCATTGAGTGTAAATCTGTTGAAAAGATAACACTTGATGGATAAATACCTTTTTGATCTTTTCCTTCACTCTCACCATATAGCTGTTTAAACCATTCGTTCATCATCTGCCAGTCAGGATCGTATGAAGCCATAATTTCAATGTTTTTGCCTTTTCTATACAAGATATTTCTAGCAGCTGCATACTTATAGCAGTCATTATCATCATTTTTATTTTCAAAATCTTTAGCTGCCACTTGAGCGCCTTCAATAACTTTTTCAATATCAAATCCAGCACAAGCAATAGGTAATAATCCAACAGCTGTTAAAACTGAAAATCTTCCTCCAACATCATCTGGAATACTAAATGT
Source organism: uncultured Oscillospiraceae bacterium (assembly GCA_964628475.1). Lineage (GTDB taxonomy): Bacteria > Bacillota > Clostridia > Oscillospirales > Ruminococcaceae > RGIG3102. The sequence continues at coordinate 425 of CAZVOQ010000093.1, forward strand.
TTCGTATCCTTCTAAATCAGCTAAAGTTTTTAATGTGCCTTTATTTTTATCAGTTGTTGCATAAATTCTTTTCTTTGCGCCCTCTTTAGTGTATTTTTCTTCCATAAATTCTTTAAACACTCTAAAAGCTAAAGCTGGCTCTGTTGTTGTGCCTGATTTTGAAATCACATTAACGCTCACTTCTTTATTTTCGCATAATTTTAATACATTTTTTAAATAAGAAGGGCTGATGTTATTTCCAACAAAATAAATTTTTAATTTATTTTCATCTAAATTATTATAAAAGCTAGAGCCTAAAAATTCTATTGCAGCTCTTGCCCCAAGATAAGATCCACCTATTCCAATAACAATTAAAACATCACTGTCGCTTTTAATTTTTTCTGCTGCCTTTTTAATTCTTGAAAATTCTTCTTTATCGTAATCAAAAGGCAAATTGAGCCAGCCTAAATAATCATTTCCCGCACCTGTTTTTGCGTGTAAAATGTCGTGGCATAGCTCAATTTGTGAGTTTATATTATTAAATTCTGAATTATTTACAAATTCCTTTAAGTATTTACCCTCAAATTTTACAGCCATAATTTTTAACTCCTAAATCATATAAATCGTTTTATTTATTACTATCATTCTTTATATTAATAATACACTAATAAATCATATAATGTCAACTAAATTTCCCACTTTTAGCAGTTTACTTACATATACCCTGTATACTTTGTTAAAAGTGACAAAGCCTTAGCAAAATCTATCTTTTCAACATCCTCTGATAATAGTATGTTATATTCTCCTATTTTCCCATTTTGTGTAAGTAAATATATACATCAAACCTTCATTCCTTTTTTCATAGGTGCTTGGATATCAGTAAGTAATTCAACTTCATAACTTAATTGAGTTGAGCTATCTTTTAAAAACAGTAAATTTTCTGGAACATCATATTCAATTTTTGCATTTTCTATAATTGAATTTTTAGTTTCTAGTGTTTGTGGAATATCTGTAATTGTTGGAAAAGCTTTTGTTTCAAAATTTGCAAATCCAAAATCCAATAATTTCTTACTTGCAGAAAATCTCTCTTGGCTACTATCAGAGCCTAGTATAACTGAAATTAGCGATAATCCATCTCTTTGAGCTGAAGCAGTAAGGCATACTCCTGCCCCACTAGTTGTTCCTGTTTTTAATCCGTTTATTCCTGGATATGATTGCAGAAGTTTATTTGTATTAACAATTTGGGTTTGCCCATCTCTTAAATAATCCACCCATATTGTTGTGTAATCAAATATTATTGGATGTTTTATTAATTCGTTTGCCATCAACGAAACATCTCTAGCAGATGAATAATGATTTTCTGCATCAAGCCCACAGGCGTTAACAAAATTTGTATTTTCCATTCCAAGTTCTTTCGCTCTTTCATTCATTTTTCTACAAAATTCTTCTTCACTTCCTGAAACAAATTCTGCTAATGCAACAGCGGCATCATTAGCAGAAGACACTGCAACTGCTTTGAGCATTTCATCAACAGTGAATATCTCTCCTGGTTCAGCCCAAATTTGGCTTCCACCCATTGAAAATGCATGATTTGATATAGGAACAGTGTCATCCAAAGTGAACTCATTAGCCTCTAAAGCCTCTACCACTAAAAGCATTGTCATAATTTTTGTTATAGATGCAATCCCAACTTTATTATCAGGATTTTTTTCATACAAAACTTGACCTGTTGTAGTTTCAATTAAAATTGCACTGCCAGCATTAACATCAAACATTTGTGTTCCTGCTACTTTATCAATAAAGCTATCTGTTCTTGCCATAGCCTGGGCAATAGTTTCATCAAAAACATACGCTGGCTCACTTTCATATTCTGCAAGGCTTTCCTCTACAAACGCAACTGCTGGCACAGCCTCATTTGCAAAAGCTGGAACTCTTAAATTAAACAATAAAATTGCACATAAAAAAACCGATATTATTTTTTTCATACTAAACTCCTTATTTTTACTTACTTGTATATATTATGTAAACAATTTAAAAATTATTAAAATATGTTGAGATTTTCATATTTTTTTGATATAATTCATATCGACTATAAATTTCTAATTAATTTATAGTGCATTTTTTTAATAAAGAGGTATTTAATGAAGGTATGTTTTCTAACCTTAGGATGTAAGGTTAATCAGCAGGAATCTGCTGCTATGATAGAAATTTTCAAAAACAATGGCTATACTGTTGTTTCAAATGATGAAATTAGCGATGTATATATTGTTAATAGCTGTACTGTAACTTTATCTGGGGATAGAAAAAGTATTCAGTGGATAAATAAAGCTAAAAGACAAAATCCTGATTGTGTTGTGGCTTTAATTGGATGTATGCCACAAGCGTTTCCACAAAAAGCTGAAAGTGTTTTAAATGCTGATATTATAATCGGCACTAAAAACAAAAGTGAATTAATTCATATAGTAAATGAGTTTTTAAAAACTAAACAAAGATATATAAATATCCCTTCTCATAATGAATTAGATTCTTTTGAAGAGCTTTCAAGCAGTGAAGATAGTCTTCACACTAGGGCTTTTTTAAAAATCCAAGATGGATGTAATCGCGAATGCACATATTGTATTATCCCAAAAGCTCGTGGAAAAGTTCGCTCAAGACCAGTTGATAAAATAGTAGAGCAGGCAACGCTTTTAGCTAGTGCTGGACATAAAGAAATCGTTTTAACAGGTGTTAATATTTCTTGCTATGGACAAGATTTAGGCAATGATGTATGCGATGCTATTAAAGCTGTTAGTGAAATAAAAGAAATAGATAGAGTTCGATTAGGCTCTTTAGAGCTTGATTTATTCACAGATGATATGCTAGTTAGATTAAGTAAAATAGAAAAATTCTGCCCACATTTTCATTTATCACTCCAAAGTGGCTGTGATAAAACTTTAAAAGAAATGAATAGATTATACGACACTAATTTATACACTAATATGATGAATAGAATTCGTGAACTATTTGATAATCCAACTTTTACAACTGATATTATTGTGGGTTTTCCTAATGAGAGTGAAGAAGATTTTTTAGCTAGTGTACGTTTTGTTCAAAAATGTCAGTTTTTAAAAGTTCATTGTTTTTCTTTTTCTAAAAGAGAAGGCACTCCAGCTGCTACTATGCCAAATCAAATTGAAAAATTTGTAAAGCAAGATAGAAACAAAACTATGACTTTTAAATCAGAGCAAATAAGAGAACGATTAATCAAAGAGTTCATTGGCACTGTTGACACTGTTTTATTAGAAACCAAAAATAAAGATGGATATTTCACAGGGTACACAACTAGATATGTTCCTGTTTTAGTTGAAGATAAAGGCTATAAGCAAGGTCAGGTTTTAAATGTTAAATTAACTGATTTTAAAAATGATAAACTTTTATGTGAAGTATTATAAAAACAAAAAAATCCAAAAATGAAATTTCATTTTTGGATTTTTATTTTTATGGGGCAACTTCACCTTCTGGAGTTGGCTCTGGCGTTGTTTCTGGAGTTGGCTCTGGTGTTGGAACTATTGGTTCTGGAATATTATTAATAGTTACACTGCATGAAGCAGTAGCTGAGCCTAGCGTAACTGTTATTGTTCCAGTGCTAACTCCTCCTGCTAACTCCTTGCCTGCTATTAGAGTTATATTACCATTTCCATCGACAGTAAAAAATTCATTTCCGCCTGAAAATCTAGGGGTAACGTCTTCTTGTGCTGGATCATCTGGATATGTAAGCTCATAGCTTGCTACTCCTAAAGTAGCGCCTGAGCCTGCTTGATAATCTAGTGTGATTGAAGTTTGATTTAATGTAACCGATTTTACAATATTTGGCACTTTCTCAACTTTTATAGAAATTTCGCTTATCTTTCCGCCAACCGATGCCTTAATAACAGTTGTGCCTTCTGCAACACCAGTTACTAACCCGTTTGCATCAACTGTTGCAATGTTAGAATGACTACTTTGCCATGTCACTGTTTTATCATCTGTTGTATTATCTGGGCTATAGCTAACAGATAATTGTAAGGATTCGCCTAAAGTGATTGTTGTTTTAGTTGGATTATTAATGCTAATACTTTCTAGTGGCACTGGAGCTTTAACATTTACCGTATGCTGAGCTGTTTTGCCATCTAAAGAGCAAGAAACAGTTACAGCTCCTGATGCTGAGTTTGAAGTTAGTAGGCCAGTATTTGAAATACTAGCATCACCAGATAATACACTCCAAACGGCTTTTGATGTATCAACATAAGCGTCTTGTGGATTAATTGATAATGTTAATTGTGTAGTTGAATTAGTTGACATTTCTGTGCTACCACTTATAGAAATACTATCTAATGGCTTTAAAATATTAACTTTAATGCTAACTGAAACATTTGTTCCCTCTATTGTTGCAGTTATATTCGCCGTCCCAAAATCATTGGCTGTTATTTTGCCTGTTGCATCAACTGTTACAGCTGCTGCATTATCACTTTGCCATATTAAATTTTTATTATTATAATCTTGATGACTTGCTGAAACAGAAAGCTGCTGAGTATCACCTTTTGCTAAATTTAGCTCTGTAACTATTGAATTGTTTGCGTGCATATTAAGAGTAACTTTTGCAAAATTTGCAGTTATGGTTAAATGAGTTATTGTTTCATCAATTTTTGGAACAGTGAATGTTAATGTTGGCGAGGCTGGAGTTGAAATTGTGCCATGTTCAGTGCTCCATCCAATAAATATACCACCATTTTCATAGTTTGCTTTAGCTGTTACAGCGTCTGTTGTTAAAGTGCGTTTAACTCTTTGCTCTATCTCTCCTTCAACTGTGCCTAGCTCTGTATCGCTAGATTTAAATTGAATATTAACTTTTGCACCTCTTACTGCCAATGGATCTTCTTGAATAACTCCAGTTGGTGTTTCTTCTCTTGCTGGAACATCGTTTAAAGGCATTGGTCGTCTATCTTCTGTTATATAAGAATGCGTTCTAATGTATTCAAACAAAGCATCCATTCCAAGTTTACTTAAATGAACTCCATCACCTATTGTATAATCTGTTTTTGCAAAACCAGTTGTTTCATCTTTTAACACTTCAGCAGAATTTAAAAATTTAACCCCTTCTTCAACTGCAAGCTCTGATAAAGCTTTATTAAAACTATCTATAGTTTGCATTGTTATAGCTAAATTTTCTCTTTCTTTATCAACTGGTGGTAATGTATTTATTATAATATCGGCATATGGATAAGCCTCTTTTATAATATCTAAAGATTTTTTATACTCTTCAATAAAACTCTCAACAGACCATCCTAAAGTATTATTTGTGCCATATGTTATTATAATTCTTTTTGGCTGAATAACTTCTAAAGCATCCGCTATCGTTAGCGGTGATGAGAAGCCTTCAAAGTATGCGATTTCCAAATCGTCTACATGCTGTATACCCATAGAAACAGCTGCTAAAACATTATCCCAAGTTGTGTGTCCATACATCATCGTACGAACAGTGTTTGAATCTCCTATAAATAATGTTTCATCAATATACTCTTGCCCTGCATCTTCTGTTTTTTCTAATATAGTGCTAGTTTCTTCTAAAACAGATGTATCTATAACAATATCGTTTTTATCGTATTCTTCATCATAGCTTTCAAGTTCGATTTGAGTGAATATGCTCGACAATGATAAAGCACTCACAGCGGCAATTGCCACAACTAGTATTGATGTTATTGCTATTTTTAATATACTCACCTTATCGCCATTTTTGGCATTATTAAATAAAGTTTTTATATAGTTAGTTATTTTATTATTTTTCAACTCTTTTCTCCTTCACACTAATCGCTCGACATCTATTTTACTATAAATCGATAAAAAAATAAAGATAAAATTCACTTTTTAAGAATTTTGTAATTTAATGAACATATTTATTATTGCATTATTTTTTTATTTTAATAAAAATAAAAATCAATCAACTAAATTTAGCTGATTGATTTTAGCTTATAAATCTTCAATATTCATTTTTCTTATTTCGGAAACTTTCTCTTTTTTCTCCTTTTGCTTTTCATAATGCATATAAAAGAGTATTAATGCTATAACTAAAAAATAAAATCCAAAAAAAATTGTTAAGACAGCTGCTATTTTAGGTAAAACTAATGTGTGCTTTGAATTCTTTTTACATAAATTATATTGCCAAGATATCAATGCTAATGGCACAACTACCATAATTAACATATAAAAAATCATAATTCGCATAATTATTTCTCCTTTATCTTTTTATATTCATTTATTAAAATTTTTGCTGTATCAAAATCCAATTTATCATCAACAGCCAACTTTTTAACTAATGCAATGTAAGGCTCATTTTTATTAACTTCTGAAATATTAATTTTTTGAATTAATTTATCAAGACGTAATCTAACTGTAGGATAAGTAACATTATACTCACTTGCTATTTCTTTTAAAGAGCCTGAGGCTAATATAAATCTTTTTATAAAATTAAC
>CAZVOQ010000094.1:0-6752 GCA_964628475.1 uncultured Oscillospiraceae bacterium
ATCATACCTTTTCTAAAATTGCCACAAAAAAACCTTCTGTGTAGTATTTATTTTCACTCTCATTAAAGTGTGGAATAAAATTAACCATTTTATCTTTTACTACGCATCTTTTTGGAATTAAATTTGGCTGTACTAATTTAAAATCCTTATTTTCTAATAAAAATCTATTTACAACGCCCTCATTTTCATCTTTATTTATAGTGCAAGTAGAGTAAATTATTCTTCCTTTTTTATTAACGTATTCTTTAGCACAATTTAAGATTTCAAATTGCAATTGCGTTAAGCTTTTAATATTGTCTAAATTTTTATATCTTAAATCTGGTTTTTTAGAAATTATTCCTATTCCCGAACAAGGAACATCAGTTAAAACAACATCATAATTTTTATAAATTTCATTATAAATCTCGCCCTTATTAACTTCGGTTTTTATATTTGTAAATCCTAATCTGTTTGCCCCATCTTCAATTAATTTTAATCTATTTATATTTGGATCTAGTGAAAGCACAACTCCAGTATTATTTAAGTAGTTTGCCGCAGCAAAGCTTTTGCCACCAGGTGCTGCACACATATCTAAAACTGAATAATCCTTTTGAATTTCAGCAGATAAAACAGCATACTGGCTTTCAAATCCTTGCACAAAGAAATACCCTTCATCAAATCCTACTAAATTTGTTATACGACTTGAATGATTTATAGTAATACAGTTTTCAATTTCAGTTCTTTCAAATTCAATATTTTTTTCTTTTAGTAACTCTAAATAATCCGAAACTGATATTTTTGTTGTATTAATATTTATATGTAAATCATGAGAAGATAAAAATGCTTTTAGAATTTCTTCGGTTTTTTCTTTATAGTCTCTACTGATTATATCAATTATCTCTTTATTAATTGAATAAGTAACTGATAATCTTTCAATTTCATTTTTAAATTTCTCATTTTCAAAACTAAATTTTTCACTCTTTCTTAAAACAGCATTAACCAAGCCTTTAGCACTGCTCTTTTTAAAATAAGGGCATAAGCTAACTGCTTGGTTTATAGCTGCAAAGCTAGGAACAGAGTCCATATATAATAATTGATATAATCCGCTTTGCATTATAATCAAAACTTCTTCATCAAGTTTTGATAAAGGTTTTGTTATGAATTTTTGCAAAATATAATTTAGAGTTATCTTTTTTTCGATAGTTCCATAAAATATTTTTGTAGTAAAGGCCTTTTGTTTTTCGTCTAAATTAGAGCTGTTTATAATAGATGAAAGCACAAGGTTTGAATACCCTGAGCTTTCAACTTTTAATAAGCCTTGTACAGCTAAAATTCTCGATTTATCTAACGGCATTTAATCTCCTCGTCTGCCTGCGACTATTAATAATATACGCAGTAAATTTGCTATCGAAACAGCTAAGGCTGCAACATATGTTAAAGCCGCTGCATTTAAAACTTTTTTCACGCCGCCTATCTCTTCATCAGTTACTGCACCACCTGTTTCAAGTGCTAAAACTGCTCTTTTACTTGCATCAAATTCAACTGGTAATGTAACTAATTGAAAAACTGTTACAGATGCAAATAATAAAACTCCAAATGGGATTAAAACTTCAAACATTGGCAGTAGTAAGCCAAGTATAATCATCGGAAATGCTAAAGTTGAACCTAATTGAGAGACAGGAATTATAGCAGCTCTTATTTTTATTGGCGCATAATCTTTTGCATACTGAATTGCATGGCCTGCTTCATGCGCTGCAACTCCAATAGCTGCAACAGTTGATTCGCCATAAACTGAATCTGAAAGCCTAATTATATTAGATCTTGGATCATAGTGATCTGATAAATGGCCTGCAACTCTTTGAATTTGAACTTGTCTTAACCCATTTGCATCAAGAATTCTTCTTGCAGCTTCATAGCCTGTCATAGAAACACCAGTTCTCACCGATGAATACTTTTTAAAAGTACTCTTAACTTTTGATTGCGCCCACATAGCAAGCACCATCGCTGGGATAACTAGAATTATATAGTAAATATCATAATACCAAAACATAAACATCTTCCTTTTTATTTTTAAATTTATTTTACAAGTATAATATAACAATAAAGTTTGTAAATTCGGTTAAAATTTATACGTTTTTTTGTGATTACACTAAACTATCACCTATTTTGAATCGTTTCCCCATTGCATATGCATTTGAATCCATAGCTTTTGAATTTTCAGGCTGAACTGTTAATAATTCTAGTGCGCCATTTTTACATGCTATTGTCAGTGGTTTTAGGCTTAATATTTCGCCTATATTTCCTCTTGCATCGCTTTTTCTTGCTTTTAAAACTTTAACTTTTTTATCTTCAAATATAAAGTATGCCCCTGGCCATGGATACTGGCCTCTTATTTTATTGTGAAGCACTTTATAGTCTTCATTAAATTCAAAAAACGCCATTTCTTTTGTAAGTGGTGGTGCTAAGCTCATTTCAGCCTCATTTTGCTTTGTTTGAGTAAAATCACCATTTATAATATCAAGTATAGTTTTTGATAAGAACTCTTTACCTTTTTGGCTAACTTTATTAAATAAGTCAACTTGGTTTTCATCTTCATCAATTTCTATTGGCAAAACTGAAATAATATCTCCAGTATCAAGTCCAACGTCTATTCTCATAACAGTAACACCTGTTTGTTTATCACCGTTAATAAGTGCATGCTGAATAGGCGCAGCTCCTCTGTATTTTGGTAAAAGTGAAACATGTAAATTAATACAGCCTAATTTTGGTATATCAATTAAATCTTTTGGAAGTATTTTACCATAAGCTACCACCACTATTAAATCCGGATTGATTTCACGAATTTTATCAGTGTATTCGCCTTTTAAAGATTTTGCAGGCTGGTACACTGGAATATTATATTCATTAGCTAAAATTTTAACTGGTGGAGGCGTAATTATTTGCTTTCTTCCAACAGGTTTATCCTCTCTTGTAAAAACTCCAACGATATTATAATTATCATTTATTAATTGCTCTAGTGAATCTTTTGCAATCTCAGGAGTTCCCATAAAAAGAATTCTAGTATTTTCTTTACTCATAATCTTCATCCAATTTTAATTTTTCAATTTCTTCTTTTGTTAAATCTTCATAGTAAGTTGTTGCATGGTCTGTTATAGTAATTCCATCTAAATGATCACACTCATGACATATTGCTCTAGCTAGAATTTCTTCAGCCTCAACTTCAAACCATTCCCCGTTTCTATCTTGTGCTTTAACAATAACTGTATGTGGTCTTGTTATCATGCCATTTCTTCCTGGATATGATAAACAACCCTCAAAAATTGTAAGCTCGCCCTCTTTTTTAATTATTTCAGGATTTACAAGCTCTATAATTTCATCAATCTCATTATCTTCTTCATCAAGATATTGATCTAAAACTATGCAAACTCTTTTTAAAATCCCAACTTGAGGCGCAGCTAAGCCTAGCCCATGCGCTTCTGTCATTGTATCTGCCATATCGTCTAATAGTTGTCCTAATTTATCATTAAATTCTGTAACTACCTTGCATTTCTTTTTTAAGATTGGATCTCCATCTTTTACTATTGTTCTTAAAGCCATTATTATATTTCCTTTCAGTATAACTATTTAATTATTTATTGTGTTATGATTTTCAAAATCATTCTTGCAGTGGATTCATATTCACATATATACCACTTGTTGTTTTATCGTCTTTTAAATATTCATCTATCGCCTTATTTAAATAATCTCTAAACAATTTATTATTTATGCATTTTATAGTGAGCTTCCATCTATATATTTTGCTAACCATCTCTACATCAAACGGACTTGGACCTAAAACTACTAATGGCTGTTTCCCCATTGTATGTGCATATTTCTTTAATATATTCAAAAAAACTGTAGCATCTTTTGCACATCTAACTTCTTTACTGCTTGTAAATGCAACTGTGCACAAAGAACAGTATGGCGGATAGGTATTTAATTTTCTATATGCTATCTCGCTTTTATAAAAGTTTTCATAATCTTGATTTTTAGCAAGATTAATTATCGGATTTTCGCTATCAAATGTTTGAATAACTGCTTTTGCTCCGGCTTCTTGCCTTCCCGCTCTTCCTATAACCTGAGTCATCAAACTAAAGGCATATTCATTCGCATTAAAGCTCGGCTGATTTAATGATGAATCAATACCTAAAACGCAAACTAAATTAACATCTTTAAAATCTAATCCTTTTGCCACCATCTGAGTGCCTATTAGTATATCATACTCTTTTTTACTAAATGAATCAAGCATCTCTTGATGTGATGTATTTTTTGTTGTGGTATCAGCATCCATTCTTAAAATCCTAGAGGCTGGAATAACCTGCGATATATATTCCTCTATATGCTGAGTGCCATATCCCATATATTTTATTTCACCCTTGCAGTTTGGGCAAACATCAATTATATCATAACTCCTTGCACAGTAGTGGCAAGAAAGTTTATTTTGTGTTTTGTGTTTAACTAAATTAACACTGCAATCTTCACACTTTATAGCTTCTTTGCAGTCATTACAAATACCAACTGTTTGATAACCACGTCTATTTATTAATATTATACTCTGCTTTTCATCTATTATATTTTGCGCTATATATTTTATTATAACACTTGAAACAACAGCCGTATCCCCTAGAATACTTTGCTTTGACATATCAATAATTTCAACTTCTGGCATTGGCATATCATTAAATCTATTTTTTAAAACATGTAGATTATAGAATCCACTTTGAGCTAAATAATAGCTTTCAACACTTGGGGTTGCACTAGCTAAAACTAGTTTTGCGCTTTCTTGCTTTGCTAAAAAGGAAGCTAGGCGAATAGCTGAGTATCTTGGAGTATTTTCGCTTTTAAATGTTTTTTCATGTTCTTCATCGATTATAATAACACCTAAATTTTCAATAGGTGCAAACACAGCACTCCTAGTTCCCACTACTACTCTTGCTTTTTTATTTACTATCCTATTATATTGAGTTATCCTTTGCGTGTTTGATAGCTTTGAGTGAATAACGCTAACAATATCTCCAAAATAGCTTTTTAAAAGATGAATCATCTGCGGGGTTAGTGATATTTCAGGAACTAAAAGCATAGCTCCCTTGCCCTCACTTAATGCTTTTTGAATTAATTTTATATATATCATACTTTTGCCAGAAGATGTTACGCCATATATTAAATGCGGTTTATTATCATTTATATTAATAATATCATTAAAAACTTTCTCTTGCTCATTTGATAATTCAACATTATCTTTAGTTTTTTTAACATCTATATTTAATAGTATGTCTTTATCTCTTTTTTTAGTTATTAAAGCATTAATATTCACTAAATTATCAATAACGCTTTTTCCAATTTTATAATTTGAAATTTCTTTTGCTGATAATTCTTTATCAAGTAACAAATCATATAATGCAATCTGTTTTTTATGTTTTAAAATTTCTTTATTAAAGCTTAAATTTGCTGTGTATGCATTTTCAAGATGGCCCACTAATTGTGGAATTAATTTATTATCTTGAATTTTATATAAAGCCCCGTATGGAAACACTGCTTTAACTGCATCAAAGTAAGTGCAAAAAACGGTTTCTTTTAAATATTTAACTAAATTTATAGAGTTTTTTGTTATAATAGTGTCTTCATTTTTTAAATCTATAATGCTTTTAATTTTTTGATTTTCATCTTCCTCTTGAATAGATAAAATCATACCCATTCTTAAAGTGTCGCCTTTTCCAAAAGGCACTAAAACTATTGAGCCTACTTTTGCTTTATCAATAAATTCATCACTGATTTTATAAGAAAAAAGCTTATCAAAATTGAGAGTGGCTTTATCTATTGCCACACCTGCTGTGAGCATAAAGCCACCTCCATTAATTTATTTTTCATTAAAAACTGTTATAATAGATTTTGCACATTCTTCAACAGAATTATTTTCAACAATGTAATCATAACTACTTTGAAAACCTAGTTCTTCTTTTGCTTTAAATAATCTTTGCTTTATGCCTGATTCATCTTCTGTGTTGCGATTTCTTAATCTTCTTTCTAATTCTTCTAAAGAAGGCGGTGCTATAAATATAGCCAAAGATTCAGGATACACTTTTTTAACGTTTTGTGCCCCTTCTACTTCAATAACTAATATTACAACTTTCCCCTCATCCACTCTTTTTTCAATTTGAGATTTAAGAGTTCCATAATAGTTATCACAGTATGAAGTGTATTCTAAAAATTCCTCATTTTCAACTTTTTTTAAAAATTCTGCTTTTGTTAAAAAAACATAATCCACTTCATTTTTTTCAGTTGGCCTTTTTGCTCTTGTTGTAGCAGAAACTGAAAGAGAAAATCTTTCATCATTTGCTAAAATATACTTTACAACCGTGTCTTTTCCACAGCCAGATGGTCCTGAAACCACTATTAAATTTTTACCTACATTACTCATCTTCACTCTCCATAAACTTTAAAACACTATTCTCATCTATACCAAAAATTCTTTCTGCCGAAAAAGCAGATAATATAATTTGATTTGTATCGGTTATTAAAACCGTTTTTGTTTTTCTACCAAAGGATGCATCAACTAATACTTTATCGCTTTTAGCTTTAGTTATCATTCTCTTCACAGGAGCTGATTCCGGCGAAAGAGCTGCTATAATTCGATTTTTATTAATCATACAGCCAAAACCAATATTTAGCATAACATCACCCCTTTTTTATTTAATAGAATTATAAAAGCTTTGCTTTATAACTTATTTCCTTTT
>CAZVOQ010000095.1:0-6697 GCA_964628475.1 uncultured Oscillospiraceae bacterium
TTATAGCTTTCAAACAATTTAGTTTTGCCCTCTAGCTGGCTCATTCTATGCTCTGTCATCGTACGCCATTTAGTCATTGATTCTTCACTATCCCACACATTCATAGATAAAATTTTTCTCTCGTTTGCAAGGCTTTGAAATCTTTCAGCCGAAATAAATCCATCAAAGTCATTTAACATAGGCTTTAACATAGCTGCAAGTTCTAAATATCTTTCTTTGCCTTCATCTGTGGGAACAACCTCGAAAAGTACTATATATTTACTCATTTATTTTTTTCCTCCATTTTAATTAAAAATTCTTTCATACTAATTCCACCTGCATATCCAACAAGTTTTCCAGAAACACCAATAACTCTATGGCAAGGTATAATTATATTTATTGGGTTTTTATTATTTGCCATACCAACAGCACGACTGGCTTTTTCATTGCCAACGGCTATTGCAATTTCTTTATAACTTCTTGTTTCGCCATAAGGAATATCGCAAAGTGCATTCCAAACATTCTTTTGAAACTCAGTACCATTTAATTTATACTGAATTTCAAACTTTTTTCTTTTACCATTTAAATATTCTAAAAGTTGATTAAATACTTTATCTGTAAATTCAGTCTTTACACCAAAATCGTTTATCTCATCATAATGTAGCTTTTTCAAATATGTAAGGTATGCATTCTCATATTTTATTATAAAATAACCAATCTCGGTTTTATATATTGCAAAATTTTCCATTATTTATTGCCTTTCCTATATGCAGCGGGCGAAATTCCTGCCCTTTCTTTAAAAAACTTATAAAATGCAGATAAGCTACTAAATCCAACAGAATATGCAATATCAATTATTTCTATATTTGTTTCTTTTAAAAGCCGAATAGTTTCTTTATACCTTAAATCATTAATATATTTACTTGGAGTTAAGCCGTAAACTTCTTTAAAAACTTCAGTCATACGTCTGCGTGAAAGCCCGAGTTTATCTATTTCGCTATTTATTGCTTCTAATTCAAAATACATATCATCAATCAGAATTTTTAATTTTTGGGCAATCTCTTTCATTGGTTTATAATTAAGTAAATCACTTCTACATCTTTTGCAAGGCCTATATCCTGTTTTTATTGCGTCCTGCGCAGTTTTATAAAACACTATATTTTCTTTTTTGGGTGATTTAGATTTGCAAGATGGTCTGCAATATATCCCTGTAGATTTAACCCCATAAAAAAACACTGTATCATAGCTTTCATCATTTGAAATTACTGCTTCATACATTTCATCGCAATTCATTATAAAATTATTATCCATTTAATAGCTCACTTTCTTTTAATAAATTCAATAGTATTCTAGTAATTTAATAAAAATATCTATATGTGAATTATAACATATAAAAATCTTTTTTCTTCCTAATATTGCGTATTAAATTTTAAAATTATTTCTATATTTTGTAGGCGTTATACCATATTCTTCTTTAAAGCTTTTAGAAAAATAACTCATCTCAAAAAAGCCACAAGTTAGCCCAATATCAATAATTGAGCTAGTTGTAGTTTTTAATAAAAGTGCTGACTGCTTAAGTCTATATCTTTTAAGATATTTAATCGGCGATGTTTTTAATGTGTTTTTAAAACATCTTAAAGCCTCGCTCTCTTTAACTCCTGCACTATCTGCAATTTGTGAAAGTGTTATTTCATTTTTAAAATTCTGATGAATATACGACATCATTTTTTTACATCTATTAAGCTGTTTTAAAGTTTTTAAATCAACTTGATTTTCATTTCCATCTGAATATTTTATTATGTTTAGCAAAACTTTTGTTAGATGTTCTCTAACAAAAAACTCATAAGCAAATTCTTTATTTATAAATAATTCAAAAGCAAAAAGTATAACTTCACACATCTCATTAGGCATTAAAAAATAAGAAACTGAAGTTTCGGATAATAATTTATAAAGATAATCTTCAAATAAAACGCTAGTTATATCGCCATAGATAAAACGTGGATGCAAAACAAACGATTTTATAATGCAATTCCTATTATTATAATTTTTACAAGAATGAAGTCTGCCTGAGTTTATAAAAGCTCCTTGTCCTTGTTTTAAAATAAACCTTTCAAGTTCACACTCAATCTCCATTTCGCCACTAATTACAACAATAAACTCAATTTCATCATGCCAATGATATGGTACAGGCTCTTTTTTTAAATCATCATTATATATCGAAACTGGCAACGCCTTTGTTCCATTTAAATTTATTTCTTTATTATTTTCATCTAATATAATATTACAAGATATCTCTCTCATAGATTACTCCTTATGGTGAAATAATTATAGTTTAACGCTATTTTGTGATAGATAACACTTATTTTTAATGATATAATCATATCACAATTAAAGCTTAGGTGCAATATAAGAAAGTTAGTTTTAGTTTATATGCAATTTTACAAGAATTATTTTTGTGATAATTCTTGTAATGTGCGAATTAATAAGAAAAAAGTTGAGGTTATTTATAATGAAAATTGAACACATCGCTATTTATGTTAAAGATTTAGAATTAACAAAAAAATTTTATATGAAATATTTTAAAGCAAAAAGTAATGAAATGTATCACAATAAAATCACAGGGTTTAAGTCTTATTTTTTATCATTTGAAAATGATGCAAGACTTGAACTTATGAACTTGCCACATATTGAAGAAAAAAGCAAGAATGATAAACGCGAAGGGTTTATTCATTTAGCTTTTAGCGTTGGCAGTAAAGAAAAAGTAAGAGAGTTAACTTTTAATATTAAAAAAGATGGCTATAAGATTATAAGCGACTCACGAACCACTGGCGATGGATACTATGAAAGCTGTGTTTTAGATCCTGAGGGTAATATAATTGAGATAACTATATAGCTGTATTATTAAAAAATTCACTAATTTTTTATTGCTTTTTTTATCTTAATTTGTTATCATTAGTTAAATTTAACTAATAAACAGAAAGTAGATATATATGATAAATAAAAGATTAATAAAGCTTGTGCCTGAATCTCTTGTGCACATTAAACGAAATATTATATTTCAAATAATTTCTTTAATAGCTAATATTTCATTAATTTTAGCATTAAGTAATGTATTACATAAAATAGTAACAGATAATTTAACCTTAACTAATTTAATTTCAACATCAATTTTTGTGTTGATTTTAATATTAATTAGGGTTTCGTTTAATTATTTTGCATCTAAAGAAAGTTACAAGGCATCTTTTTTTGTAAAAGGACTTTTACGAAAAAAGATATATGAAAAGATTGTAAGTTTAGGTGCTAGATATTCTTCGTTATTCCCTACAGCAAAGCTTACACAAATGTCGGTTGAAGGAGTTGAACAGTTAGAAGTATATTTTGGCTCTTATCTTCCACAGTTTTTTTATTCTATGATAGCGCCAGTAATTCTTTTTATAGTTGTATCAACTATAAATATAAAAGTTGCAATCGTTTTATTTATTTGTGTGCCGCTAATTCCAATTTCAATATTATTAATTCAAAAATTTGCTAAAAAATTACTAGCTAAATACTGGGGCGAATATCTTGGCTTAGCTGATAATTTTTTAGAAAACCTACAAGGGCTAAACACTCTTAAAATATATAAATCAGATGATTTTAAGCAAACTCAAATGAATAATCAAGCCGAACGCTTTAGAATTATAACAATGAAAGTTCTTTCTATGCAATTAAATAGCATAATTGTTATGGATATTGTCGCTTATGGCGGTGCTGCACTTGGAATTATCACATCATTACTAGAATTTAAAAATGGTAATATTAATTTTGCAAATTGCTTTTTTATTATTATGCTAAGTGCTGATTTTTTCTTGCCACTTCGTATTTTAGGAAGTTATTTTCATATAGCTATGAATGGTATTGCAGCTAGTAAGAATATTTTTGAGCTCCTTGATATTAAGGAAAATGATAAAGCACTCAATAATATAGCTGACACAAATATTAAAATTGAAAACTTGAATTTTAGCTACAATAATGAAAAAGTAATACTTAAAAACATTAATATAAACATACCAAAAAACAGCTTTATTAGTTTAGTTGGAAAATCTGGATGTGGCAAATCCACTATCGCTGGAATTTTAACTGGCTTTAATAAAAATTATGCGGGAAGCGTTAAAATCGGAGATTTTGAGCATAACACTATCAATTATAATAACTTACTTGAAAATATAACTTTAATTTCAAACAATAGCTATATATTTAAAGGAACTATTAGAGAAAATCTATTAATGGCAAAACAAAACGCTACTGATAGTGAATTATTAGCAGTTTTAGAAACTGTTAAACTAAAAGATTTTTTATATACTGAAAACGGCTTAGACACAATAGTTTTAGAAAAAGGAAGTAATTTATCAGGAGGGCAATGCCAAAGGCTAGCATTAGCTAGGGCTCTTTTACATAATACTGATATTTATATTTTTGATGAAGCTACAAGTAATATTGATGTTGAAAGCGAAGATAGCATTATGCAAGTTTTACATTCATTAAAAAATATTAAAACAATTATACTAATCTCACATAGATTATTTAATGTTGTAAATTCAGATATGATATATGTATTAAATGATGGCGAAGTTGTAGAAAAAGGCACACATGATGAACTGATATTCAAAAATGGGTATTACGAAAACCTCTACACTGCTCAAAAGAAACTAGAGAATGTAGGTGATGAATATGAATAAAAGAAGTAATTTTAATGTTATGGCAAGGTTAATTGTTTTAGTAAAACCACTATATCCAGTTATGTTAATTGCTATTTTAACTGGCTGTCTTGGATATTTTTGTGCTAGTTTTTTAACCGTTTTAGGTGGATATACATTGCTTGAAATATTCTTTAATAATTCAAAACATCAATTTTTATTCCTTGCAATTATTTCTATTGCCGTTTTAAGAGGTATTCTTAAATAAATTGAGAAATACTGCAATCATTTTATAGCCTTTAAATTATTGGCTATTATAAGAGATAAAGTTTTCACCTCATTAAGAAAGCTTGCTCCTGCAAAACTTGATTCAAAAGATAAAGGAAATTTAATATCTGTGATAACTAGTGATATAGAATTATTAGAAGTTTTTTACGCTCACACCATATCTCCTATTTGTATCGCAGTAATTACATCAAGTGTGGTTATACTTTTCATTTCAAGCTTTAATATAATACTTGGAATAATCGCGTTAATAGCTCATATAACAGTTGGGATTATTCTCCCATTAGTTGCATCAAAATCTTCAAAAAGCAGTGCAAAAATATATAGAGAAGAAACTGGAAATTTAAATACATATTTTTTAGATAGCCTAAGAGGCATGAAAGAAGTATTACAATATAACTATTCAAATAAAAGAGAATTTGAAATTCAACGATTAACTAATAATATGAATAATTCAAATAAAAAAATAAAAGAAGATTCTGCAAAAACATTTAGTGCTACTTCATTATTTATATTAATTTTCTCCTGCTTATTATTTTTTACAAGTTCTTATTTATATGCAGAAGATATTCTCACTATCACTGAAGTATTAATACCTTCGTTAATGCTATTTTCATCATTCGGAGCTGTTACATCTGTTGCAAATTTAGGCGCTGGACTAGCTAACACAATAGCTAGTGGAAACAGAGTGCTAGATATTTTAGATGAATCTCCTTTAATACAAGAGATAAATAATGGAGTTGATATAGATTTTAATTCTGCAATATTTGATGATATTACTTTTGCATATAAAGATGATTACATATTAAAGGATTTTTCTTTGGATATTAATAAAAATGAAATCCTAGGTATTAGCGGAAAATCTGGAAGTGGAAAAAGCACAATTTTAAAATTATTAATGAGATTTTGGGATATACAAAAAGGCAAGATTTTAATATCAAACACTAATATAACTAACATTAACACATCTAATTTAAGAGATAATCAAAGCTTTGTAACTCAAGAAACTCATTTATTTAATGATACTATAAAAGAGAATATAAGAATCGCAAACCTTAATGCAACAAATGAAGAAATAATAAATGCAGCTAAAAAAGCGTCTATTCATGATTTTATATCAACGTTACCTAATGGATATGATACAAAAACAGGCGAACTTGGAGATTTGCTTTCTGGCGGCGAACGACAAAGAATTGGAGTTGCTCGAGCATTTTTGCATAACTCCCCTTTAATATTATTAGATGAGCCTACTAGTAATTTAGATAGTTTAAACGAAGGTGTTATATTAAAATCATTAAAGGAAACTAAAGATAAAACTATAGTTTTAGTATCGCACAGAGAATCAACTATGAAAATAGCTGATAGGGTTTTCAATTTAGAAAGCACAAGGTATAGCTAAATGATTAGTAAGGAAAAAGAAAAGCAGATTATTAATATAATGATTTCTTTATACTGTAAAAAGCAATGCAATAAAAAAGTATTATGCGATAATTGTAATGAACTTTTAAAATATGCAAACACTCGAATCGAAAATTGCAAAAAAGATAAAACATTTTGCTCTTCTTGTTCTACTCCTTGCTATCAAAAAGAAAAAAGAGTATCAATAAGAAAAGTTATGAGATTTTCAGGTCCTAGAATGATATTTTATCATCCTATTATTGCTATTAAACATGTTATAAACACATTGAATAGTAAGAAAAAATGTAATTAAATTTGAAAGGACTTTATATGAAAATAAAAAAAATAATTTACACAAT
>CAZVOQ010000096.1:0-6627 GCA_964628475.1 uncultured Oscillospiraceae bacterium
CTATTTTTTTTATATCAAAATTTTCAATATAATTTTTTGCCATTAAAATATTTGTGTCTAAAACACTATTAACAACAGATATTTTTTCTTTTGGTATATTTGAAATTGCATTTTCCGAAACTACTAATTCTGCCCCTTTATCTATTGCAGATTTTGCATAATCTTCTCCGTTAACTCTTTCGCCTTTAATAGCTAAAAAAATGCTCCCTTGGCTTGCTTCTCTTGAATCTGAAATTACTTTATCTATTAATAAATCGTTTTCAGTTTCAAAAAAGCCTGCTGTAATTTTTGATAATAAAATTTTTTCCATATTAATTATTATTCCTTGATTTTATAATTTTCCATATACTTATTAACAATCATAGCTTCATCAAGATAAACTGTTATCCCATTTAAAACTTGATAATCTTCGTGGCCTTTACCACATAAAACAAGCACATCATTATATTTTAACATATTTAGCGCTAAATTAATAGCTTTTCTTCTATCAACTTCAGCGATAAATTCAGCATTATACTCTTTTAAGTAAGAGCTGGTTTCATCTAAAATCTTTTGCGGGTTTTCACTTCTTGGATTATCACTTGAAACTATTATAAAATCAGCATATTTTGCTGCTGATTTTGCCATTGGCGCTCTTTTACTTGGATCCCTATCTCCTGCACATCCAAATAAAACATAGAATTTCCCTTTAATAAAAGGTGCTAAACTTGATAAAACATTTTCTAAGCCATCTGCTGTATGGGCAAAATCTCTAATAACGGTAAAAGGCTCTTTAACTAAAATTTCGCATCTGCCTTTTACACCTCTAACGTTTTCTAATGCGTTAGTAGCTAGTTGAAAGTCAACACCAACTGCATATAAACTTAATGCTGCACTCATAGCATTGTAGGCTGAGTATTCGCCAGGCATAGGAAATTTAATTCTTTGAATACTCCCTTTACCCACTAAAATAAATTTAGTTAAGTTTTGAGTGTATTCAATTTGTTTTGCAGTAAAATCTGCATTATCTGATTTTGAAGAAAAACTAAAAATTTCTTTATCTTTATATCTTTCAATTATTTTTTTACCATAAGTGTCATCTTCATTAACTATTATCTTTTTTGAATTATCAAAAAGCATGCATTTTGCATCAAAATAATTCTCCATTGTTTTATGGTAATCCAAATGATCAACTGATAAATTCGTAAAAACGCCAACTTCAAAATCAACTCCATGTAATCTATCTTGGATTAAGCCTTGAGAAGAAACTTCCATAACAACATAATCACAATTTGTTTTATACATTTGAGAGAAAAGTGCGTGCAATTCATATGCTTGTGGAGTTGTAAATTTTGCTGGTATAATTTGCTGATCTATCATATTGTGAACAGTTCCCATCAAACCAACTTTTTTTCCCATCTGTTCTAGCATATCTTTTATTAAAAAGCTAACTGTTGTTTTTCCATTAGTTCCAGTAACTCCTATTATTTTAAGCTTTTTACAAGGATTTTCAAATAAATTTGAGCACATTAAAGCATATGCTTTTCTTGAATCTTCAACAATAATTTGATTTTCATTTCCTGTGTCGTATTCGCAAACTAATAATTTAACACCCTTTTTTATCGCTTCATCGGCATATTTATGCCCATCAAAGCTATTTCCTTTGCTACAAACAAATATACATCCTTCTCTTATTTTTCTTGAGTCGTCTGTGATAAAATCGGCTTGAAAATCTTTAGTTATTCCGCTATATTCTATTCCATTTAATATATCACGAATATTCATAGAAACTCCTTACTCTACATAGTTTGTTGCTTGTAATTGAATAGTTACTGATGTACCTAGAGGAACTCTATCTCCAGCATTTAAACTTTGAGTTAACACAACTGCATCTCCTAAAGATGATAAAGCACCTGTTTCTTCATAATTTAGCCCTAGTTGTTCTAATTTTGCAATTGCCTGATTTGCATCTAAGCCCACAACATCTGGCACTTCCACCATAATAGGCTCTGTAACTTCTGTGTATAATATAACTGTTGTTCCTTTAAGTTCTTTTTTACCCCCCACTGGGAATTGTGATTCAACAGTGTCGCCACTTCCTATTATTTTAACTTCAAAACCTGCTCTTTGAATTAAGGCAGTTGCCTCTGTTACTATATCTCCAGTTACATTAGGAACACTAACTGGTGCTGTTGAAAGTTCATCTGCTGAAAACACTTGCTCGACACCTAGATAAGGAAGAATATCTCCCATTAAAGCGCCCACAACAGGCCCTGCAAGAATACCTCCATAATATGAGTATGAATCAGGATCATCAAAATAAACTAAAATTGCCACTTGCGGATCGTCCATAGGTGCAACCCCAACGAATGATGCTATGTAATCTTCTTCTTCGCCTGCTGCTTCTTGTGTATCTAATTTTTGGCTGGTACCACTTTTACCGCCAACTCTATATCCTCTATTATAAACATGCATAGCATTACCACCCGGTAGTGCATTTTGCTCTAAAATATTTGCAATTTGAGCTGAAACATCTTCACTTACAACCTGCCTTTTCACTTCAGGTGCTACATTCTCAACTATATTCCCATCAGTGTCAGTTAATGCTGTAACTAAATGTGGCTGAACTAAATATCCTCCGTTAACAGCTGCTGAAACAGCAGTAAGCATTTGTATAGGTGTTATTTTATTACTTTGACCAAATGATGATGATGCAAGCTCAACTTCACCTAATTTTTCTTCTTCATAGTATAAACTATTGGTTTCACCCGGCAAATCTATCCCTGTTTTTTCTGAAAAACCAAATGCTGAAAAATATTCATAAAAGTTTGCTGAACCCATGCCTAAACCCATTTGAATAAAAGCAACGTTACATGAATTAATTAATGCTTCTGAAAATGATTGCATAGAACCAGCATGATATCCTGTATTAGCACACTTCATTACATGAGGACCTACTTGTATAGAACCATTACATAAAAAGCTACTATTTAAAGTGTTATTACCACTATCTATTGCGGCAGCAGCAGTTACAATTTTAAAAACTGAACCTGGCTCATATAAATCACTAACCGCTTTATTTTTCCACTGAGCATTTTGTGCCGCACTTATAGCTGCTGATTTTTCTTCTCCATCAGGCATACTATAAACTTCTGCTGCTATTTCTTCATCATATATAGTAAACGGATCATTTGGATCGAATTGCGGTGTTGTTGCAAGTCCTAATATTGCCCCTGTATTAACGTCCATCGCTACTGCAACTGCACCATTTTGAACATTATGCAAATCAGCATTTAATGTTAAATGTTTTTCTAAATAATGCTGTATGGTTTCATCAATAGTAGTTATTAATCCATAACCATCCTGTGCCTCTTGAACTACTTCATAGCCTGTTCCTATATCATCACCATACACATTTTGAGCTGAAAGTAAAATACCTTGTGTTCCACCTAGCTCTTCTTCATAATAAGCTTCTAATCCTGCAAGACCTTGATTGTCTGTGCCCGTAAATCCTAAAATCGTTGAGGCAAACTCACCATAAGGGTAGTATCTTTTATATGATTCTTCTAAATACACTCCTGAAAAACTATTTTCTATATAAGCTTCTCTTACTGCATCTGAAATTGGCTTATCAACTTTATATTTTAACACTTGATAGTATGTTTCGCTTTTTGAGAATTTTTCTAATATAAAGCTTTCTTCAACTTCTAGTATTGGAGCTAAAACCCTTGCTATATCAGCGTGTTGTTCTGGATCGCTATCAGCTGGCGAAATAACAACATTCCAAACTGTAACACTTTGTGCTAATACTTTCATATTAGAATCATATATAGTGCCCCTAGCCGGTGCAATATACGTCTCATCTAATTGTATCGCTGATGCCTTAGCTTTATATTCCTCATGATTTACTATTTGTATATCATACATTCTATATGCTATTGCTAAAGTAAATAATATAAATGGTATGCTAATAAGCCATATACGCATACGCATATCATTTGTTAAATTATTATTCTTAGTAGAATTCCTTTTACTATTCATTTTACCTCTACTCACTTTGATATATAAATATTCAAGCGAAGAATCTACAAACAAAAGTTTTAAATTCTTCGCCAGTTCTTAATTAATAATATTTTTTTATGGTAATAAATATGACAATATCGGCTGAACAAAAACATTAACTTTATCCGTAAAGCTCTCATTAGTTTTATCTATAGAGTTTTCGGTTTCTAAATTAACATATGAAATCTGATAATTTTCAAGCTTTGTGTAACCTAATGTGTTCACTGCATAATCTTCAACTTGATCTAAACTAAATCTACCTTCAAGCGTTAACTCTAAATAACTTTTTTCGCTTTCTAATTCAACTATCGCCTCATTAACACGTGCGATTTTTGAGCTATATTCAGCGATAGCCACATTTGATGATATAACAGCTAATGCTAATGAAATCATAACTGCCATGGATACTATATTAACTAAAACTGCGCCAAATCCAAATTTAGTTTTTGCTTTTATTGGCTTTTGGTTTTTTTCTCGTGGCGCCCTTATCGGCAATTCATCCTCATATATAGATAAATCATACGCAAGATTTTTATATTCCATTGCAGTTTCCTCTCTTTAATTTTAAATAATTTATATTTTTTCTAAAACTCGTAATTTTGCCGAACGAGAACGTCTATTTTCTTCTTGTTCTTCTTTTGATGGCTCAATTGGTTTTCTTGTTATTAATTTTGCTTTTGCCTTACCACCACAAACACAAATCGGAAGTTCTTTTGGGCAAGTGCATTCGATTGCAAGCTCTTTAAAATACTGCTTTACTATTCTATCTTCTAAGGAATGAAAAGTTATAATAGCCATTCTTCCATTTTCATTAAGCATATCAAAAAACACATCTAATGCATCCTTTAAAGCCCCTAATTCATCATTAACTGCTATTCTTAAAGCTTGAAAAGTTTTCCTTGATGGATTTTTTGCTTTTCTTCTTTCAGCAGCGGGGTAAGCTGAATTAACTATTTCTGAGAGCTGTGTAGTTGTTGTTATCTGTGTATGCTCACGAAAAGCAATTATTTTTTTAGCAATTCCATAAGCAAATTTTTCTTCGCCATACATTCTTAAAATATCTGTTATCTCTTGCAGTCCATAAGTGTTAACTATTTCAGAAGCTGTTAAGCCTTCTTTACTCATTCTCATATCTAAAAATGCTTCTGCTGAATATGAAAAACCTCTTGATTTTTCATCTAATTGATAGCTTGATACTCCTAAATCTAAAAGAACACCATCAATTTTTTCAACACCCTCTTTTAAAAGAGCTTCTTTTGCATCCCTAAAATTTGTTTTTATAACTTTAGCTGGCATCCCTTCTAATCTCTTAGTTGCAACTGCCACTGCATCTGGATCTTGATCTAGCCCATATAGCTTTCCTGTTTTAATATTTTTTGCAATTTCATAGGAATGCCCTGCACCGCCACAAGTGCCATCTACATATATTCCATCTTCTTTTATATTAAGCCCATCAATGCACTCATTAAGCAAAATTGATATATGTTTAAATTCACTCATTTTTAAAACTCCAGTTCTGCTAATTTTTCTTCTATGCTTTGGAAATCATTTTCCGCTTCATATGTTTCGTATTTCTCTTTGTCCCAAATTTCAGCATATTTCCTTGAGCCTAATATAACTATATCTTTTTCAAGACTTGCATGTGCTTTTAAATGTTGCGGGATAAGTATTCTTCCTTGCTTGTCTGGGATTATTTCAGCTGCATTATTGTATAGGTTTCTAATTAAAGCTTTTGCTTTAGTTATTGGAAGATCAACAAACTTTGCGTCTATTTCATACCATTCCTTTTCCCCAAAAACAACTAAACAATCATCAAACCATTTTGTGATATAAAGCACGTCACCTAATTTAGCTCTAAACTTCGGCGGAAAGTTTGTACGACTCTTAACATCTAATGAATATTCATATCTTCCCATTAGCATAATAAATCAACCACCCTTCTTTCACTTTAACCCACTTTTGTCCACTTTTCCCCACTTTGTAATTTATTATACTACTTTTCATCAATAAAATCAATAGGAAAATACAGTATTTCATAATAAAAAATAACTAACTTATCAAAGGAAATAAAAGATTTTTCTTGCATAATGTCTAGTTTTGATTTATTATAAATCTATACAAAGAAAAGTTTGAAAAGGAGATATATTTTATGCTGTTATTTTGTTATCCAAAATGTTCAACTTGTAAAAAAGCTGAAGATTTTCTAAAAGAAAAAAACATACCATACACATATAGAGATATAAAAATCGAAAATCCTACAAAGGAAGAATTGAAATCATTTTTTGAAAAAAGTAATTTAGATATAAAAAAATTCTTTAACACTAGTGGTTTAGTTTATAAATCATTAAATTTAAAAGAAAAATTAGACACTATGTCTTTAGATGAAAAATTAGAACTACTAGCTACTGATGGTATGCTAGTTAAAAGACCATTATTAATTTTAGATGATAAAGTTTTAGTTGGGTTTAAAGTAGCTGAATGGGGAGCTATAAATTAATGATTGAAAAAATTGATATAAAAAAACACGAGAAAATCATATGGAGCATATTCTTCATAATTTTATTTTTCTCAACTACACATCCCGAT
>CAZVOQ010000097.1:0-6570 GCA_964628475.1 uncultured Oscillospiraceae bacterium
TTTGCACTTCAACTGATTTTTGTTCTGTTTCATTTTTTGCTGGAACTGCTCCAATATCTTCAGCTTTTTTCTTATAATTATTTAAAAAATTATTTTCCATATAATTTCCATTCCTTATTATAAGTTTAGTATGAATGATTTAAAATCACTCATACTAAACTTTTTTTATTAATTTGTTATATCGCGTTTTTTGAATACATATGACACTATAGCTAAACATATTACTGCTGAAATTACTAGCACTGCAACACCTAAAGTTATGCTTATTGGCACACCTTTTTGTATAAACTGTGCTACATATCCATAATCTGATGGATTAATGTAATCTTGTAGTAATAGGTATGGTGCAGGAGTATATGCTAAAAAGTCGATAGCTGGCTGATATGCTAATATATTCATACCTACCATTGCACCAACATACATAACTGTTGGGATAATAATAGCAACCGCTGTGTTTCTAATAACACCTGAAATCATAAATGCCACTGTGTATAAGAAAGTTACACTTACAAACACTGTAAAGAAATCGCCTATCATTTGCACAAAGAAGTTTACAGGGCCAGTTGCTGAGTAGTTTGGATAGAAGAAATCTGAGAAACCTCCAATAAATCCACTATAAACCAATATAGCTATTGCAATTGCTAAAAACAGTACAAACACAATGCTAAGCCCTGCTAAATATCTTGAAAATAGTATTTTTAATCTTGTTCTAGGTCTTATCATCATTAATCTAACTGTACCATTTTGGAATTCACTAGCTAAGCACCATCCGCCTACAAGCATAGCAAAAACTGCAACTAACATTGTTCCTGTTGGGAAGAAGTTATTATAAAACTCATTACGAGCACCATCATTCACAAAGCTCATATCAGGCTCATTTGCTGCTAAAGAGCTTTCTGCGATGAATAAATCTGTTACATATTTTTGTTTTTCTACTTCCATTGCTTTTAAATAATCTTGATATGTGCCATACTGCTCTGTCATCCACATATTTTCTTCAAATTCTTGCTCTTCATAAACATCAGAAGCATTACTAATTCTCCAATGAAGATTTTCAATTTCATTTAAAACTGAATCTTGCCAGCTACCATCATTATTAATAATTCCATTCGCTAGCCTAAAATCTAATTGTGGTAAACTAATTGTATTAATCACTTCAATACTTTCATTTAATCGTTTAATTTCTTCTGAAATATTTTCTTCTTGTGCTGGATTTTCAATAATATCTTTTTCTAATTGCTCAATTCTTTCTTGATTATTTTTGATACTTAAATTATAATCTTCTCTTTGCATTTCTGCATAGATAGTGTAATCATCTGTTAGCATCAATTCATCAAATCTATCAATTTCAGCTTGAATTTCAGCGCTAATTTCTTGCTTTTCTTCTTCTGTTAACGGAACAAACTCAGTTTCATCTCCACCTTCATCTTGCACTTCCACAGAGTAGCTATATGCATTGCCATACATTACTCCACCATTATAGCTTCCTTCAAGATATTCACTCCCGCCAAAATTGCCAGCAGCTTCATTTAAAGAATCATCTGCTAAATCTGGCTGAGCTAAAACATATAAATCAATAATATTTTGGCGCATTGCATATGATAAATTTTCTCTATAATCATGCTCTCTTGTGCTTTGAGCTGCAATTGGAATATATTCTGAATAAAATTCTAATAATTCATCTGAAATTGCAGTTGCATGCTTTAAAGCATCTCCGCTGTAAGCTTGCTCAATCCATTGTAAATCATTTGTTAAATAAGTATATTCATGAGTGAAATTATTATCATTTTTATATTCAACACCGTCCACAACTATATATTCTTGATCGTAAGGATAATAATTATAGCTTTGCTCAAAAAAGTGTCCTAATAACGGAAACACAGCTACTACAAGCAGGAAAAATATAACCGCTGATATAACTATAAATTTTGAAAGCGACATATTTTTAATTTCCGCTTTAACTTGATTTAAAAACTTCATTTTTATTTCCTCCCCTTCTCTAAGAAATTTGCTCTTTAGAACCAGTTGTCATAGTGATAAAATCTTGTTCTAGTGAGCGTTTTTCTCTATTTATTGCATATATTTTTATGCCCTTAGCCACAAAATCTTCAACGATTTGTGGAATATTATCATTTTTCATAACAAGGTTTACGCCATCTGGTAGCATATCGCAGTTTGCGCCCATCTCTTTAAATGTATCTAAAACTGTTTTATTATCACTTGTAACAAATGTGTATTGATAAACTTCTGAATCATCTTCTTGATTCATTGATTTTTCGCCGATAATAACGCCTTTATCAATAACATAAATTCTATCACACATTAATTCCATCTCTGAAAGTAGATGTGAAGAAATAAATACGCCAGTTCCAGCATTTTGAGATAGATTTTTTAATATATCACGCAACTCTTTAATACCAATCGGATCAAGCCCATTTGTAGGCTCATCCAATATTAAAAGTGGTGGCATATGAAGTAGAGCCTGCGCAAGACCAATACGTTGGCGCATACCTAGAGAATAAGTTTTTATTTTACTATCAATTCTATCTTTCATTTTAACAAGCTCTACAACAGAATCAATATTCTCAACTGCATCTTTCCCGTAAAACTTTGCAAAATATTCTAAGTTTTGTCTGCCTGTTAAGCTTTTATATAAGTCAGGATTTTCAACAATCCCCCCCACATTTTGCATTGCTGCCTCAAAATCTGTAACAACATTGTGTCCACAAATTTTAACATCGCCAGATGTTATGCCAAATAAACCCATAACCATTTTAATTGTAGTAGTTTTACCTGCACCATTTGGCCCTAAAAATCCAACAATCTCACCACTATTGATAGTTAAATTAACATTATCAACAATAGTTTTGTTTTTGATTTTTTTAGTGACATTCGTAAGTTTTAAAAGTTCCATAAATAAACCTATTCCTTTCTTTAGCTAATTATTTTTAATCTTAGCTGTATATTACATTTTTATAATTATAATTTTAATAGTAGTCAGCTCTTTTGTTCACATAAATTATTATATCACACCTCTAATACAATGGCTATAATATTTTTTAATATTTATGAATAATCACATAAATCTTAAGCATTTCTTAAGATTTTATGTAAATACTTCTATGTGTATGAATTTAACGAGCGCTTCTCTTTATAAGTTTAATATTATTTTGCTGATATATTATAATTTTATGTGTATAAATTAAAATACATCTACAAAAAAACGGTGAACTAATTTTATAATTCACCATTTTTATTTCAATTTATGGTGTGTACTTACTCCAGCCACTGCCATTGATATAATCCAGTACATAAATTTTACCGCTGCCACTTACTGCATAATGCATCTCAGCTGTGAATTTTTCTTCTGTATTTGTTCCCATAGCATAAACCCTGCACATATTGCCATCAATTTCTTCTTCGCCAGTTTCAACAAATCCTTTTCCTTGAGCTTCATCTCCTAGCGCCTCTTCTAGCATTGCAAAGCCTTCTTCAACAGTTGGTATATTATATATTTGATTTTCATCTCGTTTATAAAATGTTGATAACTCTGTATTTTCACCACTTGTATAAGCTTCATCAATAACTGTAATATACATAACACTTAAATCTTCGCTAAAATAAGCAGCATAACTTTCACCTTTATCAGAAACTATATTAATAGGATAATCAGCTGTTTTGCCCTCAATTCCTGTGTATTCAAAGTATCCTACGTCAATCATTTCCATATTTTCTTTAATAAATATTACATTTTTTAATTCTTGCGCATCGTAATCACTGATATTAATTATCTCTATTTTTGCAAAAGAAAGTTGTGTATCGCCTTCTAACTCCCACAAGCCGATATATGGATTTTCAAAGCCTGTTTTGGCACTATTATTTTTATAAAAATCACTGCCCATATATGGAGTGTTCAAATCAAATTTATTAACTGGGAAAAGCTCTTCAATTTCTAAAGCTTCACCGCCATTCATAGTGTAGTAAACCTGCTGATATGGCAAATTATTTATAATGCTCATATAAAGGCTATCTAGCATAAACCATCTTAGGCTATCAGCATCGTGATGATGAAATTCTTGCTTTTGCTCTCTATCATCAAGATTTGATATTAATGTTGAATCCATTTTCCAATCAATCGTAACTGAATCTCCATCAACTGCAACATCGCCTATAAAAAAATCAAGCCCCGTTAGATTTGTTAGTCCATCTGCAATTTTTTCAGGAGTTAATTCGCCCTCATATTCAAATTCATACGTTCTAATGTCTTGATTTTCTTCACTACTATCCATAAAAAATGCCCCATAAAGATTTGTGGTAGTAGTTTGATTTGTATTAGAATTACTGCAAGCCGTTAAAGTAAAAGCTATCATACAAATAGTAATAATTTTCAATAATTTTTTCATAAAAACCTCCATTTTAATTCTTGGCATTTATATTCTTATATTTATTAATTTTATAATACCATAAATTGCTACCAAAGAAAGTATATATTTTAAATTGTAATTTATTAGTAATATATTTATAATATCTTTTTTATACAACTTAGGTTATTAGAAATACCACTTATAACAATGGCTATTGATATTTAACTTTTTTTTAATATAATTAAACTATAACAGGAGGAAGACGTAGTGAATATACAAATAATAGAAAAAGACATCTCTGATATACAAATTTGTATAAAATGTAGCAACAGAAATAGCGACAAAGTTTTAAAGCTTAAAGAATATCTTGAAAGCTTTAGCAAACAAATTGAATTCAAAAACATGAATATACCTGTAACACTGGATGTTAATAATATTATATATTGCGAATATGTTAACCGAAAGGTCTTTGTTTACACAGCTACAAAGATGTATGTGAGTGATTTAAGTCTTTTTGAATTTGAAGAAAAGCACAATGATTTATTTCGCTGTTCTAAAAACACGATAATAAATATAAGGCAGATAACTCAGTTGCAAAGTGAAATTTCAGGCACTATATTAGCCACTCTATCAACTGATGAAAAAATAATAATATCAAGATATTATGCAAGCAAATTAAGGAAAATTATGAAAGAAAAACGAGGTAAATAATATGAGTAATTTTAAAAACTTTTATGTGTGGATGGCAAACACCAAAATGTATATGGGACTGTATTTTATGGGAATGACATTTATCGTGGGATTTATTAAATTCTTATTAGGTGATATAAATATCGAGTTCACTATACTTCTGCAAATTTTTGCAGTGAGCATTTTTACAGCGATAACTCAAGTGGCTTTACTGCCAAATAGCACAAACTTCTCAGAGAAAATCCTATTTCCAAAATCCATATTTTGGCTACTATTAACATTTATTATTGTTATATTAGCATCTTATTTTGGAAATTGGTTTAATCTATCAAATATATGGGCATCGATAGCCTTTGCACTTCTATGGTCGCTTGGGTGCTTATTAATGCTTATCACATTCCACTTTGAGCAAGAAAGAGATAGCCTGATATTAAACTCAAATCTTGAGCGCTATAAATCAGATAATAAATAGTTTAATTTTTATAATATCGTAAAATATATAAACCCCTGTGCATTTTTGTTTGCACAGGGGTTTTATATATTCACATAGCCCATCACTTATTACATAAAATAAGGGCTGTTACTCTGATTCGTATATAATTTTGCCTTTATTCTAGTATTTTAAAAAACAATACACACTATGACGCATAGCTTAAACTAAACTTGCACTTAATTTTTAGGCATATATTTATTTTTTAATTATTAAACCATTACCAATTTCAATACTTTTATATCGAGCCCCTTGGCTTAGTACTATTTAAAACTTTCGGGCTAAGAGATTTAATAGAATTCTCTAAATGTGCAATCATTTTATCTCTATCTCCCATATTTCCACTCACTGGAACCAAATTAAAATTATGACTGCCGAAGAAATAGCAACTATCATCTACATCAAGCGCTTTTAAAAATTCAATTTCTTCTCTTAGCATTTCAAGTTCTGTTAGCTCTATATATTCACCACTATCGCAAATAGCTTCGAGTTCACTACCAGGAGTTACAGATGTTGGCATAATTGATACCATATAAGGTTTAAAAGTGCTGAGTAGTTTAATGGTAGCCTGAGTGTTTACAATTCCTGCATTTCTCCCAGCTACGCCGAGCATTAATAGTGCATCATATTCAAACCCTGCTTCGTTAAGTTTTCCTAGTTGCTCATAAGCATCAGCGTTAGTAAAGCCTTTATTCATCATTTTAAGAGCAGGATCATAAGCAGTTTCAAGCCCTATATGAAGCTGATTATACCCAAGTGCTCTTAATTTTTTTAATTCATCCACTGATTTATCCATAATGTTTTTAATAGATGCATAGCAAGTTATTGTTTTTATTTCTGGTAAGTATTCGTGAATTAAATTTCCAATAGTAATTAGCTTGTCTGCCGAAAGCACAAATGGATCAGCATTAACTAAATATATTCTCTCGATTTTCCCGCCATAAGATTTAAGTTCTGCTAAATCTTCTTTTATATGTTCTATTGGGGACATTTTAAATGGTGTTTTTCTGTACATCGTGCAGAATG
>CAZVOQ010000098.1:0-5874 GCA_964628475.1 uncultured Oscillospiraceae bacterium
TCCCTGTTCGCCTTTAGTTAATATATATCTTTCCAGTGCTTTAAAATCAGCATCTTCTGCTGGAAAATAAGCTTTTCCAAACCAGTAATCTAATAATTTAATAATATAATCATTAAATTTTGACAATTTTAAGGCATCTAAATTTTTTTTAAGTGAAATCTTATTAATATTTTTTTCTTGAACTTTATTAAAGTAGTATAAGTCTATTAAGCTAGTTAATTTCAATTTTTTCAAAGAAAAATCTTCTGCAATTTTAGAAATTAGCCATATATATGTTTCCTCAAAATCCATTTCATGCATAAAAATGCCATCCAGCTTAAGTTTATACATAGTAATAGGTTTTGCAAAATATTTTTTTAATCTCTTAGAATTAAAATTAATTTTAGTGCTTATTTTTACATAAATATCGCCATTTAATTTATAATATATTTTTTCATTATTATCATTTTGCATCACAAATTCAAACCCTAAAGATTTTAAAGCTTGATTTGATTGCTTTTCTTTTCCTTTTTCTATTAAAATGCTAATAGTATCAATTACACGCATTTGTGTTTTAGGATAATATTCTCTAAAATTAAACCCATCTAAAACCATAGAGTGTATATGATTTTTTTCAAATGCATTTAAAATTAGTTTTAATATAGCAGGATATTTTTCATCTCTTAATATCGCAGTTTTGTAGCTATTTTCAACATCTTTTTTCCAACTACCTTTTAAATCTTGGCCTATTATAGCATAAAATAAAAGGTTTTGAACTGAAAGCTCTTGTGCCATGTAGTTAATTTGATTCCATTGAGGATTAAACTTCCATTTTGGCAATGTTGTTTGGTTAATAATTGCAGAAATTAAGCTGATAAAACAAATTTCTTCATATTTTCTATTATTTCTTTCTATTTGAATCAGCTCCTTTATTGTTAAGTTTATTGTTATGTTTATAAGTGCAACTACAAGTATAAATCCCCTAGCATTTTAGGGGATTTATACGTTATTTGTTATAAAATGAATTTTTGCCTGCTATATGTTTATTAAGTTCTTCATCTTTTTGAATTATTTTGTTTACTACAAGATTAGTTTCTTTAATAATTTTAACTATCTCTTTTAAATTCTCATCTCTTATAAATTGAGTTTGCGATTCATCACCTTTTAAAAAAAGCATAAATTTATTTACATTTAAGTCTTTTTCTTTGTAAGATAACTCTGCAATATTTTCATCTATTGCTTTGCATGCATCTATTTCAATTGCTCTTTTTACTAGCGTTTCTCTTATAATAGCATTATCATCGCTATCAAAGCTCTTTTCAAGCTCATTTGTAACAGAATTCACTTTTAATAAAGCCTTAAATCTTAATTGCATTAACTTTGTAATTTCAAAAATAAAATTATCCGTCATACTGTTTTCCCTGCTTCTTTAAAAGTTACTTTTAAATCTTCAATTAAAGGCCTTAATTCATGAATAATTTCCACTTTCTTTGAAGCTTTAATGCGAGAAATTTCAAAAACAAAGAAATTATACATATTTGATAACTCGTAGCTTATTTCGTAATTAAAATCTAGTGTATCTTTTAAATAGCTCACGATTTCAGTGCATTTATCAATTGATACTGTGAATAAATCACTATTATCAATGCTTAAAGCTATCTCAGCTTTTTTAAGCCTATTAAGAAGCTCATCATACACTAAATCTAGTAGCTCAGATTTTGTCATTGATAAAATCGCTTGTTCTTTATAGTTTTGCTGATATGTACTCATATTTCATTGCCTTTCTATTTTTAGAATTGAATTGAACTTAAGTATGAGCTTTGAGAGTTCATTTCTGCTATTAATGTTTCAAGTGTTGTAAACTGCTTTGTATATCTATCAGTTTCTATTTGTAGTGTTTCTTGGAATCCTTCTATTTTTTCTTCCATTTCTTCAATCATATCAAGCATATAGTTTTCCAATACTGAGGTTGGTGCATACTCACTACCTGCTCTTTCAACGAGTGAGCCTTTAGTTGCTCCGCTCATACTTGCATATTTATCTAAAGTATCTTTAACGCTAACTACTAATCCATCTACGCCTAAGCTATCTGATGCTGATTCACCTGCTAATAATTCTTGAACAGCAGCTGGATCTTCTTTTAAAGCTGATTCAAATTTTGCTTGATCAAAAACAAGTTTTCCATTATCAGCATAGTTTGTTGATACAGTTATACCAATCTCTTCAAACTCATCTCTTAATTCTGGTGCGATCATAAATCTTAAATCACTAGCAAGAGAGCTTAAAATTGTGTCCCCATATAAAAGACCTTTTTTAGCTTCTTCTTCCCATAATTCTATTTCTGAGTCGCTCATTTCTTTCTTTTCTTCTGTTGTTAGAGCGTAGTAATCACTATCTGCTCTTTCTCTAGTTACAGCATTTACATTTGCTAAAATTGCATTATATTCTTCTATAAAATCTTTCACTTTTTCAGCTGAAGCTTCTGTATCGATTCCTACATCAAAAGTAACTGCTTGTGCTGTTTCATCTAGTACTAACGAAGTTGTTTCATCTGCATTAACAACTTCTTTATATCCAAATTCCCCTGATACTGTTATATCCATACCATCAGAAGTTATTGTGTTTGTACCACGAGTAACTTCTACAATTTCGCCTGATGCATATTTTAAAGCAACTACAGCATCATTCCCCTCTTGAACATCTAATCCAGACGGAGCGAACATTGCATCTGCTAAACTACCTGAAAGATCTATTTTTCCAGCAGCGCCATCAAAATTAGAAGTAATTGAAAATTTATCTGTTTCCTTTTGATAAGAAACTTTAATGCCTAATTCTTCAATATCATTTAATGTGTTTATTATTTCAGAAACTGAGCTATCCCAAGTTAAATCATAGTCTGCTAAATCAATTACATCACCATCTGCATTTTTAATTGTCATTGGTAAAGATGTATCTACACTCGCGCCCACAATTCCTGATTCCATTATAGATTTTGATGTATTTAATCTATTTGAAGCGCCAGATTCTATTCCTAGTATACCATTTTCACCTAATAAATCATTTGTGGCATTTATCAGTGAAAAGCTAGAAGTTGAATCTGCATTTCCATTTGGTAAAACAGCACCAAAACTTAAAGCTCCATCTGCTGAAACTTTAACCTCAACTCTACCACTACCTAATTTACTATTAATTTGCTTTTGAATTTCATTGCTTAAATCTTCTAAGCTATTTGAATTAGTAAGTGTGCCAAGAGTTATATCATAAATTTTGCTATTATATTCAAACTTTAATTCAGCTCCTGAAAAAGCTTCTGCTAGTGTTTGCTCTTTAACTAAATCAACTGAATTTTTACCTGTTAAGCCTGAAGAAGTTATCTTATTTCCATCTTCACCTAAATCTGATACACTTTCACCTTCAGCTAAAATACCTAAATCCACAAGAGAATCTCCGTAGCCACCAGTTATCCATAGCTCTCCGCCTCTAACATCGGTGTTAGTCATTGTAATTTTACCACCTGTTGCAGAAAATTCAACAACATCAGCTAGAGTTTGCCCATTTTTAAGTTCAACATCTTCTGCTGATTTATTAATAAGTGCAGCTATTTCATCTGCTGAATCAATTTCTGAAAGTGGTACTCCATCTTCATTTTTAATTGCTAATGAATATGTATCTTCGCCGTATTTAAATGTAATTGTATCTCCTACAACTGAGCTAACATCAGCTTGCGAAGAAAGACTGCTTGATAACGATTTTGATTCAATAAGCCCTGACGTAACTTTATTTATACTAGATGCCATTGCATTTTGAGCAAGACTCTTAACACCTAAAACCTCAACCGGATTTTGAGTGTTAGACGCTCCTGAAACTTTAATGAAATTTGCAAATTCACCCATTGCTTCTAAATCATTCATCGCATAAATAGTAGATGTAAGAAGATTTGAGCTTGATGTGAAAGATGTGAATTTTTGAGTAAATTCATAAATTTCTTTTGTTATTCCTTGATAAGCTTCTTGCTCCCATTTTAAAGTTTGAAGCTCTCTATTTGCATTGTCTATTTTTAATTGCGTACCTTGAGTCATTCCTTCTATTAAAGAATCTCTATCTAGCCCACTAGCTAAACCGCCGTATCCATTAATTGTGCTAGAACTTGTTGATGATAATCCACCTATTGATGTCATAATATCCCCCTTATATTTAAAGTGATCTCCACTATATTATAATCTTCTAATTACAATATCGACATAAAATAGGAATAGTTAAGAGAAAAAAAACTCAACTACTCCTAGGATAAAATCTAATCTCTGTGATGTGGCACTTCTGAAACTCTCATGCAAGCCTTTGTCAATTCAACTGCAACCTGCCCTAAATACTTGTTTTCATAGAAATTTAATAATGGTGATATGTTATCTGCGTCTGTTACAACAAATTTTGACGGAAGATTTGTTAAAGTTAATGCAATTACATCCGCTTTGCATCTTTTGCATCCACATATTGAAAAATCTTCCATATATTCTTCTAGTTTTAATTTAACTATATATTCCATAACACTAACTAATGCATGGCTATCTTCAATCTCTGGATTTTTCTCTTTTGGTGCATCAGATATAGGAGCAATTACTTTTTCTATAATTGTTTCTTTAAAATCTTCATCTTCTTTCTTTTTTTCTTCTAAAGTTTTAATAGTATTATCTTCTAATTCTTTTTGTAATGTTGCCTCAATTTCATTTTCGCTTTCTTCATTAATTTCTTTTTGATTAATAACCGATACATTACTTGAATCACTAATGATAACCTTATTCGCTGTTGTTGTTTCTTGTGCAAGTTCAGTTTCAGGTTGATCGTTTGATAGCAAATTTAAAACTCTATCCGTCTTATTTGTTTTTTTAGCCATATATTTTCACCTCTTATAAACTATTTTTTTATTAAATCTAACACTTCCTCAACAAAACTTTTATAATCTTGAGAAGGATTTGATCTTGGAGCATAATCAATAACTGTTATCCCATGTGCTGGTGCCTCTGCAACAGATACGCTTGTTCTTATCTTGGTATTAAAAGTTTTTGTTCCAATTTGTTTAGCAACAGCTCCTGCCATCTCTTCAACATCTTTTGCTAGATTTGTTTTTTTATTATATCTTGTTAATAAAATACCTAAAACCTTTAAATTTGAATTTAATGAAGTTCTCACTGCGTCTACTGTGTCTTTTAATTGAATTAAGCCCACTAAGCTTAATATTTCGCTCGCCATAGGAATAATTAAAAAGTCGGCAGTTGCATAAGCGTTAACCGTTAGAATATTTAAAGCTGGCGGAGTATCTATAATAATAAAATCATAAGCCCATTCAACCTCTTGTATTGCATTTTTCAAAAGCAGTCTTCTATCTTCTTTTATTGCAATAGCGTCCGTTTGGCTCAATAAAATATTTGAAGTTAGTATATCGCCATAATCTTCTGTTCTTTTAATTACATCTTTTATTTTCTTATCGCCAGTTAAAACCTCATAAATTCCATAGCCTTCTTCTATATTAACGCCCAAAGAGAAGCCTAAATTACCTTGTGGATCTAAATCTATTGATAAAACTTTTTTCCCTTTTTTAGTTAGAAGTGAAATTAATGCTGTTGTCGTTGTGGTTTTTCCTACCCCACCTTTTTGATTTGTTAAAACGATTTTTATTGCCACTATAAGTTACTCCTTAAGTTAATTAATTCCCAACAAATTTATCTACAAGACCTATTAATCTGCCAATTTCAGGCTTTGAAAGCTGACCATCAGCCCCAATTTCTTCGCCTTTACGTTTCATCTCTTCGCTAATTAATGATGAGAAAATTAAAACTGGAATTTTCTTATATAATTTATCATCTTTAATTAATTTAGTTAGCCTATGCCCATCCATTT
>CAZVOQ010000098.1:5884-6566 GCA_964628475.1 uncultured Oscillospiraceae bacterium
ATTTTAATTCTTCTTCACTTTTAATTCTGGATAAAGCATCCCATAGTTCTTGCCCATTATTAAATGTAATAACTTTATTATATCCAGCTCTTTGAAGCGAATCGATAAGCATTTTTCTAAGTAGGCTTGAATCTTCTGCTATTAAAATCCTTTGCTCTCTTGAAACTAAATCAGATATATTTTCAACTTCTTCTATATCAATAGTTGTTTCAGGTGCAATATCTGAAAGAATTTTTTCAAAATCAAGAATGATAATTAATTCATCACCTTTTTTAACTATACCTGTTGTAACTCCATCTACTTCACCATTTAAAGTTACGTCTGGTTTTTGGATATCTTGCCAAGACATCCTTTGAATATCAATAACTGCCTCAACTCTAAATGCAACATTTATTTGATTAAATGTTGCTATCATAAATAAATCTCTAGCATCTTTTTTGCTAGTTTCTCCTGTTAAATAGTAAGGCAAGTCAATAACTGTAAATATATGATCTCTAGGTTTAAAAATTCCTTCCACTGCCTTGTGTGAATACGGCACAGGTTTTACTGCTTCCGATATCATTATCTCTCTAATCTTCGCTACATTAATACCATATAATTCACCATTAATTGTGAATTTCATAATTTCAATTTCATTAGTTCCTGATTCTAATAATACACTTGTTAATGCCATTTTACAGCC
>CAZVOQ010000099.1:0-6532 GCA_964628475.1 uncultured Oscillospiraceae bacterium
AATTTTATTTAAAGTTTCTTTATCAGCTTTTACATTCTCATATTTTAAATCTAACTCTTGCCCGTAAATCATGCCTTTTGGACCTATGTTTTTATAGAGTAATTTTAATATATCAACCTTTTCTTTTTCGCTTAAATCTTTTGAATTTAATATAACTTCTCCCGCAACAGATATTAAAGAATCTCCTGCTAATAAAGCTGTATCTTCAGCAAATGCAATATGACAAGAAGGCTTTCCTCTTCTTAAATCATCATTATCCATGCAAGGTAAATAATGAATAACAATGCACCATTTCAACAGCGCTAGCTATAGGAATAAGTTTATTAATTTTAATATCTAATAATTCGCCTGTTAAAAAAACTAAAATTGCTCTTGTTCTTTTCCCGCCGTTTAATAATGAATATTTTACTGCCTTTAATATTTCACTATCGTAATTATAAAATTCATTTACATATTCTTCAAGCGATTTTTCAAGTATATTAATATATTCATTTAATTCTAATCTACTCATCTATTATATCCACATTAATATCATTTATTAATTTATCCACTTCACCTAATTTTTCATTGCAAAAAGCAATAAGTTTTACACCCTCAGAATATAAATTTATTCCATCTTCAAGCTTTAACGATGGTAAAGCTAGCTCTTTAGCTATAAAATCTAGCCTTTGCATTGCCTCTTCAAAAGAATAATTCATTATAGTTTCCCCTTTTTAATATATATCTTTTTTAATATCTATCTTTTTTATATCGCAATAAATATCGCTATTTTCAGTTATAATTTTCAACTCATCTCCAACTGAAAGTTCTTTATTTTTAATTAAATCATCTTCTTTATAAACTAGATTATATCCTTTTTTTAATAGATTCAAAGGATTTAATTCATCAAGCATCTTATGATTAAAAGCTAAAGTTGATTTTAATGTTTCAACTTTAAATTTAATATTTTGATTTAAATTATTTTGTATATTTATTAATTTCTCTGAATTTAGCGATTTAAAATTCTTAAATTTATAAAATCCATCTGAAGATTTAATAATTTCTAAATTTCTATTTAATTCAAATGCTTTAGATGCTAATTTATCTTTAAAAAATTCTTCATACCCTAGTAAGTTCATTATTAAACTTTCTCTATCAGGAAGTGCTAATTCAGCTGCTGCACTTGGAGTTGCCGCTCTTACATCACAAACAAAATCTAAAATTGTGTAATCAATTTCATGCCCTATAGCACTAATAGTGGGCTTTTTACAGCTAAAAGCCGCTCTTGCAATTTCTTCGCTATTATAAATCCATAAATCATCAGCACTACCGCCACCACGAGTTATAATAATTAAATCTAAATCTTCAATTTCATCAAGAGTTTGTATTGCCTTAATGATAGATTTTTCAGCTTGCTTTTCTCCTTGAACTAAACAATTTGCCAAGTAAATTTGTGCACAAGGAAATCTTCTATTCGCAACACTTACAATATCTTTTATCGCCGCACCTGTCTGACTAGTTGCAACACCTATTTTGAATGGGTATTGCGGTAAAGGTTTTTTATTTATTTGTGAGAATAGCCCTTCTTTTTCTAATTTTTGCTTTAATTGTTCAAATGCAATTTGTCTTGCACCAATTCCGGCTGGAAACATATCTGTTACATAAAATTGATAAGAGCCATTAGCCTCATAAATGCTAACTTTTCCCCTTACTAAAACTTTCATTCCGTCTTTTGGCATAAAATTCATTTTAATATTATTAAATTTAAACATAACAGCACTAATTGCTGCTTTTTCATCTTTCAATGAAAAATAGAAATGTCCTGATGTGTAATGATTTTTAAAATTTGATATCTCTGCCTCAACGGCTATATCTTTTAAAAATCTATCATTTTCTAAAATATTTTTTGCATATAAATTCAAAGCCGAAACACTTAAAATATTATCCATTTATCATCCTTTTATAGCTTTTAATTGCAGCACCAACTGCATTATCACCCGATAAATATTCTTCGCAAAAATATATATCTGATAATTCTACTTGCATAATTTTTCTTATCACAGACGAAGCCATAACACCACCTGCTGCAACAATTGGTAAACAGCCATAATCTTTTCTAACATTATTTAAAATTTCAATTAAGCTTTTTGCAATAAAACTTAAATTATATTTTGCAATGTAGCTACTATCTATTTTATCTTTAATCATTTTATCGCATTGATTTTCAAGCCCTGAAAGATTGCAATTATACCCTTTAACGCTAACTTTCACTTTAATTTCCTGCTCGCATTCACTAGCTAATTCTGAAACATACTTACCTGCTGGAAATTCAAACCCTAATTTAACGCCTAGTCTATCAATAGCTTGTCCTGCATATAAATCATTGGAAGTGCCTATTGTTTTTATTATTTTATCATTTTCAATTAAAATAATATCCGTTGTCCCTCCTGAAATATGAAGCATAATAAATTTTTCACTAGAAAACCTATTCTCATTTATGCCAAACAAACAGCTTTGTATATGGCAATCTTGATGCGAAAGCTCTGTCACTGGAATATTATTAGTTAAGGCTATAGAATAAGCCACCATTTTCCCAACTAAAAAGCAAGGCATGTATGAATTTTCTTCATCTTTAGGCTTTGTTGTAACACCAATTCCTTTTATCTTGGAAAAATCAAAATTATTATCTTCTTTTAATATATCAGTTAATGATTTAATATGATTAAAAACAGCTTCCTGCTGCCTTAATCCAACCTCACCTTTTTTAACTGGCAAAAATATCTTTTTATGTAATAGGATTTTATGATTTTCATTATCTACAACACTAAAAGATGTAGCATAATTGCTAGTGTCGATGCCTAGAGTTTTCATAATTATTCTTTACCACGAATCTCTTTTGAAATACTGCCTAATATACCATTAACAAATTGATAGTCTTTTTCGCCAGCAAATCTTTTTGCTATTTCAACTGCTTCATTTATAACGATACTATCAGTATCCTCTTCAGTAAACATCATTTCGGCTGCACTTAATCTTAAAATTGCACTAGAAACTCTGGAAACTCTTTCTTGTTTCCAGTTTTTTAATTTAGATTGAATCATATCATTAACCGCATCTGCATTATGATAATATAAATTCATCAGCGACATTGCAAATTCATCTAGTCTATATTCTTCATACTCTGGCAGTTCTTGCGTTACTGCTAATATATCATTTAAATCATTAGCTGAAAAGCTAGCCTCAAAAACAGCTATAAAAGCATTTTCTCTTGATTTTCTTCTTGTACTCATAATTTTATTCCCTTTATAATTAATATTCTTTATATTTTTTATCACTAAAATCACCCTCCCAGATAAACAAGGAGGGTTTTTATTTATTCAATATTTTCTATTGTATCAACGCCTGAAATAATAATATTAACTTTTGCCACAGTAATATTAGTCATATTCTGAACACTTGTTTTTATAGCTTCTTGAACTAACTTTGCAACAGCTTTAACTTTAAATCCATACTCTAAAACAATGTTGATTTTTATATCTGCAACACCTTCTAAAATACTAACTTCAACAGCCTTTGGAAGATTTGTTTTTGCAAACATCCCTTTAACTCCAAAATTTGCTATTGATACTCTGCTAACACCATCAATTTCAAGTGCCGCTAGTTTTGCAATTTTTTCAATTACATTTGCAGAAATA
Source organism: uncultured Oscillospiraceae bacterium (assembly GCA_964628475.1). Taxonomy (GTDB): domain Bacteria; phylum Bacillota; class Clostridia; order Oscillospirales; family Ruminococcaceae; genus RGIG3102. The sequence goes on from CAZVOQ010000099.1 coordinate 3,675, forward strand.
TATAAATCGCCTTCTTGTTTTTTTGTTTTATTAATTTCCATAAAATAATCGTTCCTTTCCGCATATTTTACGAATACATAATAATTTAATTATTATTTTACTCATAAAATTGCTCACTTAGAAATACTATTCTAAGCCTATTACTACTTATTTATGAATATTATATCATTATTTTAGAAAATTAACAACACTATTTTACTTCAATTACAACAATATTTTGAGCTAATATGGAAGTTTTTGACAAAACAACATCTCTAACTTTTACTACATCTTGTTGAGTTAAGCTTCCACTAGTTGGAGCTACTGCTAATGTTATCTTTTCACCTGCTATTGTTGCAACGCAATCTGTAAAGCCTTTTGCCTTTACCATGTTTTCTATGTCAGTTTCAAGTGTCATATCTTGAACAACTTTTGCAAGACTTTCTGTGGCTTTTGTTTTCTCTTCATCGCTTAAATTTGAGCTTTTAAGCGTTTTTTCTAGTGTATCCAAAGCTTCATCTCTAGTTTTTTCTCTTGCTAGTCTAGTTTCTTCAAAATATTTTTCCATGTCTGTTTTATTTGTTGCCACTAATTGAGCATCTCCGTAATTTTCAGCTTCATAATCGTCCATAGTTAAAAGTAAATCACCCTCATCTAACTCTGATATTTCTCCTTGAGTTTCCATTGTTTCCGCTGTGATATACTGCCCTTCTACACCATGAGAATATTCCCAGTTTAAATACACTGCAACCATTAGTGCAAATGATAATAGCACTAAAGTTAATTTTCTTTGTTTTGAGATTTTTTTCATAATAAATTCCTTTCTTATTATTGCATTTTTATAACACAAATTCTATTGCTAGACACATCAAGGGCAACCTGAGCTGCCGAAGTTATATCACTTACAACCGATATATCATCTGCTCCCTTAGAAACCACCACCACGCCTTTAATCGCAGGCTCTATTGTGGTTTGCACTAGTGCTGTTTCCTCATCATATCCTTCAATTAAAACAAGGCTGCTTTCATAGCTCGATTTTTGGGTTTCTCCATCAAAGTTTTCATCTTGAGATTTTTCTTCTCTTACATACACATTTTCCCAAGAAGATTCAAGCGTTATCATAACTTCAACTTCCCCTGCACCCTCAACTAAAGATAGAATTTTTTGCAAGTCTGTTTCAAGAGTTTTTATATAATCATCCAAACTGCTAGTATATATTTTATCTTCAATAGGATTTGTATCTTTATTTTCTAATGTAGAACTTAATGAAATTAAAACTATTCCTATCAAGCCTAAAAGTATAAACACATTTGTTTTTCCTTGTTCTAAAAGAGATTTTATTATTTTATTTTCTTTAATTTTACTCATACTCACCTCTAAAAATTACACATTCTTCATTTACAATTTCTTTTAGTAATTCAATTATTTTACTCTTTTCGTCATCCTCACTTCCATAAATACTAATTTCTTTAATAAAAAAATTTTCATTTTCTTTATATATATGCACGCTCACATCTTTATAGGCTATATTTTTTTCATTAAACAAATTTTCTATATCATTTTTTATTACTAAAGATGCATTTTCAATCACAAAATCTATGCTTTCTTGAGTATCCATCTCAATTTCAGAAATCGCAAAGGTTTCAATTATTAAATCTAAATCAATTTTTTGAAAGGGAGAGAGAATATTTAAAATTAAAACTAAACCTAAAACTGTTTGCATAATTTTATTAGTATGCTTTATTTTAATTAAATTGAATAAAATTCCAATGATATAAATTGCAAGACATAAACTCCCTATATTACTATATATATCTTGCATCTAAACTCCTCCTGTTAAACTTATCATTATTGTTGTTGAAAAAATAAGCAAGACTATGAATAATATAATTAAAGATAATATTAATTCAATTAAATTTTTATAACCTGATAAAAATTTCATAACAGCATTAGTGTTCATAACATCAGCTATGATAATTAAAACATTAAATATAATCCAATAAATTAAAACTAACACTAAAGATGGCAGTAAAATAACTGCAATAGCACTAATTCCTGCCAGTCCTGCAAATCCTTTAACTACTTCCATACTTGAATAAACACTTGCTACTGCATCTTGCAATGCTCCTCCTATAACAGGAATAACCCCAGTTACACCTTCGCCTATTTTTAAAGCTAGATTATCTTGACTTTGTGTGATAGTTGTTTGCAAAGTTAAACTAAAGCAAATAAACCCAACTAAAGCTTTTAATAGCCATTTAATAATTTTTAAATAAAATTCTAAAAATGAATCTAATCTAACTTCATCAACTGCACTACTCGTTAAATTAACTGCTAAAAATAAATTAAAACTTGGAATAATTATATTTATACATAAGTTTGACACGAATAATAGGCCTGTTAAAAATATACCGGTGTATAAAGTTGATGTCAAAAATTCGCCACTTGCAGCAGCTATACCTGCAAAAACTGGGATAAAGCTTGTCATAAAGCTATTTATATCAAATAAATTTTCAGTGATTATTTTAATCATATTTGATATATCTGGCATTAAAATTAAAAACATGCTAATTATTGTTATTTTATCAATCGTTTGTCCTATATCTTCAAAATCTTTAGTTTTAAAAAACTTTAAAACATTTGAAATTAATATAACAACTGTTACTCTTAATAATAATTCTATAGGTTTATTTATTTTTTCATCTAATTCTTTTATTATAAATTCAACTATTCCATCAAATGATAAATCTATTTTTTCCTTATAATCTTTTGTTATATCTTCTATTTCATTTGTGTAAATATCCGATGTTGCATACACTTTTATAGGAGATATAAAAAATATAGCTATAATAAGAAAAACACATATTTTTTTCATCATA
>CAZVOQ010000100.1:0-6457 GCA_964628475.1 uncultured Oscillospiraceae bacterium
GTTGATATAACATTTCTCATTAGCCTTTTACCAAAGCTAGTTTTTGTTTTATCTATCACCCATAATAGACTGCCTTTTTTTTCTTTATTTCTTATTGTTTCAAATAATTCAAGGTTTGTAATTGTTGTATAAGAAATATTCATAAAGCTTTCTTGATTATATGGCTCTACTTTTTCTAATTTTTGAACACCTTGTATTTGAGTTTTTGATAAGTAGTCTAATAATTGCCATAGGCATCTAGTAGAGTTTTCATCAAATTCCTTATTAAATTGATTTTTAACTACTTCTTTAGCAGTAAAATCATTATATTCATTTTCATGAACTAGCTCAACTGAGCATTTCAATGTTTCTTTTATGTAATTTGTTAGCCATTTTAAATTTAATAGCTGTGAATTAATAATAATCTCGCTTGGAGAAAATTTATATAATTCTGATTTTAACTTATTTTCTAAGTTTTCTTTGTCAATATATGTAGTTTGCATACTCAAAGTTGATATATCACAAAAGCATAAAACAGCATTTTCTAAAGATATATAAACACTTACAATATAGTTGTTTTTATCTTCTTTTAGCATGCTAGTTTCCATAATAGTGCCTGGAGTTACAACTCTTACAACTTCTCTATTAACAATACTTTTGCCTTTTTGAGGAGCTTCTGTTTGCTCACAAATAGCAACTTTATATCCTTTTTCTATAAGCCTTTGAATATAAGCTTCACTACTATGATAAGGAACGCCACACATTGGAGCTCTTTCTTCTTGCCCACAATCTCTGCCCGTTAACGTTAGTTCAAGTTCTTTTGATGCTAAAAGTGCATCATCAAAAAACATTTCATAAAAATCGCCTAATCTAAAAAACAGAATATGTTCTTTATGTTGTTTTTTTATTTCTTGATATTGCTGCATCATTGGTGAAAGTTTTGACATTTTTATGCTCGTTCCCCTCTTTTAAATATTTTGGATTTCTCATTTAAAGTTATAGTTTGAGAATAAGACACTTATTCTCAAACCCAACTTTAATTATTAATTATGCACCACAACCTGAGCAAGATGAACAACCACTGCCACAAGCTTCTGGAACATCTGCTGTCATTGGATCCCCACCAGTTAATGCAGCGTCAAAAATTGACATTATTAATTGATTTAATTGATCAACTTCAGCTTTAGCTTCATTGTAAGCTACCATACTATCATTTTCCATGATTTCTTTATAGCATTCATTTAATTCTGCATTAAACTGAGCTATTTTATCAGCATCTTTGCTATCTGGTCCTTTTTGAACTTCTGTATTTAGGTTTAGTCTAGTCATATTGAATTTTTCAATTAATCCTTGAAGTTCTTTATCCATATCATTCATTTTTCTCGCTTGCTCAAAATAAACAACCTTGTCGTCTTTTTGTAGTTCTACTGCTAATTTTCTTAATTCTAAAATAATATCCATTGCTTTTTCCCTTTCGTTTTTACAAAACCTCTCCTAATAGAGTTACGCCTTGTTTTTGTGTGATTTTTAAATTTATATAGCTATTTAAAACGGATTCTTTATCAGTTTTAAATTTAACTAACATTGTGTTTTTCATTTTCGCAGTATATACACCATCGTTTTCTTCATAGACTAAAGCTCTCACTTCTTTTCCTATGAATTTTTCAAGATGTGCATGCTGTATGTCCTGCTGAATTTTTATTAATCTATTAAGCCACTCGGCTTTTTCTTTATGAGTTTTATCATCTTTTAATTCTGCTGCTTTTGTTCCATTTCTTTTTGAATAGATATAAGTAAAAAGCTGTGTGTAATTAACTTCTTTTATTAAATTTTCAGTTTCAAGATATTCTTCATATGTCTCGCTTGGAAATCCAACTATAATATCGCTTGAAAAGCTAACATCTTCAATTGTTTTTTTAGCATAATTTATTATATCAAGATATTTTTCTTTTGTATACCTTCTATTCATTATCTCTAAAACTCTATTACTCCCTGCTTGTACTGGAAGATGAATATGTCTTGAAATATTTTCATTTTTCTTAATAACATCAATAACCTTTTTTGTTATATCTTTTGGATGTGATGACATAAAGTGAATTGTGTATTCGCCTTTAACAGAGCAAAGTAAATCTAATAAATCAGCAAAATCGCATTCATCATCTAAGTTTTTACCATATGAATTAACATTTTGACCTAAAAGAGTTATATCTTTATACCCCTTATCAACTAACTCCTTAAACTCTTTAAAAATACTTTGTTTATCCCTGCTTCTTTCTTTGCCTCTAACATAAGGAACTATACAATAAGAACAATAATTATCACAGCCATACATTATAGAAATTGAAGCTACTACTTCATTACTTCTTAAAACATTTATGTCTTCAAACACACCTGTTTCTTTATTTGGATTATTTATCAGCTTTTTATTATCAGTATAAAAAGCTGATATTAAATCTGGTAAGTTTTGAATATCATTTACTCCAAAGACTATATCAACAAACGGATAGCTTTTTTTAATTTTTTCAACGATATGTTCCTGCATAACCATACAGCCACAAACTGCAACAATCATATTAGGATTTTGCTTTTTAATTGCTTTAATTTTTCCGATATTACCAAAAATTTTAAGTTCTGCGTTCTCTCTTATAGCACAAGAATTAAATATCATAATATCGCTTTTATTATCATCAGTGGTCATATTATAACCTGATTTATACAAAACGCCTCTAATTTTTTCAGAATCGCTTTCATTTTGTGCACAGCCAAAAGTTTTAACATTTGCTAAAGGTATAAATTCAAACTTTTGCGCTAATATTTCATTAATTTTGCTCAATTTTTTCTCCTATTCAAAATACTTCTTTAAAAATTGCCCTGTATAAGAAGCATCAACTTTACATATATCTCTTGGTTTTCCTTGGGCAACTATCATTCCGCCCTCATCGCCACCCTCAGGGCCTATATCAATAATATGATCAGCAACTTTTATTAAATCTAAATTATGCTCAATAACTATTATTGTATTTCCTGCATCGGCAAGCTTTTGTAAAACTTCAATTAATCTATGCACATCTGCTGTATGAAGTCCTGTTGTTGGCTCATCAAGGATATATAGAGTTTTTCCAGTTTGGTTTTTTGAAAGCTCTAATGCTAATTTAACCCTTTGAGCCTCGCCCCCTGAAAGCGTTGTAGCGCTTTGCCCTAGTTTTATATACCCAAGACCTACATCATATAATGTTTTAATCTTTTTATATATTTTAGGGATATTCTCAAAAAAGCTTAAAGCTTGTTCAACTGTCATTTCTAAAACATCTGAAATGTTTTTACCTTTGTATCTTACTTCTAGTGTTTCTCTGTTATATCTTTTTCCTTTACAAACATCACAAGGCACGTAAATATCTGGCAAAAAGTGCATTTCAATTTTTAAAATTCCATCCCCTTCGCAAGCCTCACATCTACCACCCTTAACATTAAATGAGAATCTACCTGGCTGATATCCTCTCATTTTGGCCTCGTTCGTTTGCGAAAATAATGTTCTAATATCTGTAAATACTCCTGTATATGTTGCAGGGTTACTCCTTGGTGTTCTTCCTATAGCTGATTGATCTATGCCTATGATTTTATCAACATTTTCAAATCCTTGTATATCATCGTGAGCACCAGCTTTAATTTTAGATCCGTTTAAAACCATTGTTGCTTTTTTATATAATATTTCATTTACAAGGCTTGATTTACCGCTGCCCGAAACACCAGTTATACAAGTGAATTTACCTAAAGGAAACTCAACATCTATATTTTTTAAATTATTTTGCTTTGCTCCTAGAATTTTAATGCTTTTACCATTACCTTCTCTTAATTTTTCTGGTATTGGAATAGCTTTTTTGCCTGAAAGATATTGCCCAGTTATGCTGCCTTTACATTTTTCAACCTGCTTTAGTGTTCCAGCTACAATAACTTCGCCACCATGAATACCTGCACCAGGTCCAATATCAACGATATAATCTGCCTCTCTTATTGTATCTTCATCATGCTCTACAACAATTAATGTGTTGCCTATATCTCTTAAATGCTTTAGTGTTCCAATTAGCTTTTCATTATCTCTTTGATGAAGACCAATACTAGGTTCATCTAAAACATATAAAACTCCCATTAAAGAAGAACCAATTTGAGTTGCCAGTCTAATTCTTTGGCTTTCACCACCTGATAACGAGCCTGCACTTCTTGCAAGCGTTAAATATTCAAGACCAACGCTTTTTAAAAAACTTAATCTTTCTTTAACTTCTTTTAAAATACTGTGGGCAATCATCTCATCTTTTTGATTTAATTTTAAAGACTCAACAAATGATAATGCATCTCTAACAGACATTTTTGTAAACTGGCTAATATTAGTGTCTGCAATTGTAATTGCCAAGATAATCGGCTTTAATCTATCTCCATGACACTCTGGGCATTCAACGCCACTCATAATATTAGATATTTCCTCTTTCATCCAAGAAGAAGAAGTTTCGCGAAAACGTCTTTCTAAATTATTTATAATCCCTTCGTATTCGCTCATGAATTTAGACATACCTCTATCCGATTCACGTAAAAATTCTATTTTTTCACCTTTAGTGCCATACAAAAGAATATCAATTATCTTTTTTGGTAAATCCTTAACTGGTGTTGATAGGCTAAATCCATATGCTTTTGCAAGACCTTTATAATACATTTGCGAAATAGAGCCTTCAGCATAATACCATCCACTTGCTTTAATAGCACCCTCATCGATTGAAAGCCTTGTATTAGGAATAACAAGCTCTGGATCTACTCGCATAAATATTCCAAGCCCTGTGCATTTTTCGCATGCACCTATTGGATTATTAAAAGAAAACATCCTTGGTTGTAATTCATCAATGCTAATTTGCGGATGATCACTACAAGCAAAGTTTTGTGAAAACATCAACTCTTCTTTATCTACAACATCAATTATTATTGTTCCGTGAGTTAAACTAAGCGCTGTTTCAATACTTTGTGATAGCCTTGATATAATATCTTTTTCTATAACTAATCTATCTACAACTATTTCAATATTATGTTTTTTATTTTTTTCTAAAATTATATCTTCTTCTAAATCATAAATACTTCCATTAACTCTTACTCTAACAAATCCACTTCTTCTAGCAGCATCTAACTCTTTTATATGTGTACCCTTTTGAGCTTTAACAACTGGAGCTAAAATTTGAATTCTTGAGCCTTCTTCAATTTCCATAACAGAATCAACCATCTGATCAATGCTTTGCTGTTTTATAACTTTACCACATATAGGACAATGTGGAACACCTATTCTCGCATACATTAATCTTAAATAATCGTAAATTTCAGTTACTGTTCCCACTGTTGAACGTGGATTTTTTGAAGTTGTTTTTTGATCTATTGATATTGCTGGAGAAAGCCCTTCAATAGATTCAACATTTGGTTTTTCCATTTGACCTAAAAACTGCCTTGCATATGAAGATAAGCTTTCAACGTATCTTCTTTGTCCGTCGGCATAAATTGTATCAAATGCTAAGCTTGATTTACCACTACCTGATAAACCAGTCATAACAACTAGTTTATCTCTTGGCAATTCTAAACTTATATTTTTTAAATTATTTTCTTTTGCGCCTTTTATAATTATTTTATCTATACTCATTTTATCCCTATTTCGTTTTTTCTAATTTTTCAATTCTATCTCTTAAATATGCTGCATGTTCAAATTCTAATAATCTTGCAGCTTCTTTCATTTCTTTTGTTAATCTTTCGATTAATTTAATTTTTTCAGCCTTACTCATTCTTTTAGCTTGCTTTTTTGGCTCATCTTCTTTTGAAGATATTTCTATAATTCCACGAATGTCTTTTTTAACTGTTTTTGGAATTATACCATGCTTTTCATTATAAGCTATTTGAATTTCACGTCTTCTATAAGTTTCATCTATTGCCCTTTGCATAGAATTTGTAACAACATCAGCATACATTATAACTTGACCTTCTGAGTTTCTAGCGGCTCTACCTATCGTTTGCACTAAGCTAGTTTCGCTTCTTAAAAAGCCTTCTTTATCAGCATCTAATATTGCAACAAGGCTAACTTCAGGTAAATCCAAGCCTTCCCTTAGTAAATTTATCCCAATTAAAACATCAATCGTTCCAACTCTTAAATCTCTGATAAGCTCCATTCTCTCAAAAGTGTCTACACCGTGGTGCATATATTTTGCTTTAATTTTTTTTGCTATTAAAAATTCAGTTAAATCCTCTGCCATTTTTTTAGTTAGCGTTGTTATTAAAACTCTTTCATCTTTTGCAGTTCGAAGTTTTATTTCGCCTAGTATATCTTCAATTTGTCCTTCTATTGGCTTTATTATTATTTCAGGATCAATTAGCCCTGTTGGACGAATGATAAGCTCTGCTTTTCCTTGGCTATTTTCTTTTTCATATTTGCCTGGAGTTGCAGAAACGTAAATAATTT
>CAZVOQ010000101.1:0-6420 GCA_964628475.1 uncultured Oscillospiraceae bacterium
CACTAGAGCCTAAATCTAGCGCGTCTGCCAATTCCGCCACATCCGCGACTTATTTACAAAAACAGTTAGGCTACTTAACAGCAATTAAGCATTATATTGTTTCTGCAACGTTAGTTATTATATAACATATTTCATCGAATGTCAACACTTTTTTTATATTTGTTTTATTTATTTTTTTCTTTAACTTTTTGAGCTGAAATCAATATAGCCGCTCTTGCTGTTTCAAATAAAGGACCACCTTGCATATATGCTATGTAAGGCTCTCTAATTGGTGCATCGCAAGAAAGTTCTAGTGAGCCACCCATTATAAACGTGCCCGCTGCCATAATAACTTCTGTATCGTATCCTGGCATTGCCCAAGGCTCCGGAGTTACATAACTGTCTATTGGTGAAGATGTTTGAATTGCCTGTGCAATTGCTATAACATTTTCTGGAGTTTTAGCTGTTATAGAAGTTACAATATCGTTTCTTTCTTCAAAATATCTAGGTTCTGTTTCAAATCCTAATTGCTCATATATACATGATGAATATATGCTTGATTTTAATGCATTTGCAGTAGTCATTGGAGCCATATAAATCCCAAGATATAAATCTCTTAAAACATCAAGAGTACACCCAACTTCTCTGCCTGTGCCTGGGTTTGTTAATCTATGTGCACATAATTCCACTAAATCACTTCTGCCTGCTATATATCCACCTGTTGGAGCTATTCCGCCACCTGGATTTTTAATTAAAGAGCCAGCTATAATATCCACGCCAACTTCAATTGGTTCTCTTGTTTGAGTGAATTCTCCGTAGCAATTATCAACCATAACTATAATATTTTTATTCGCTTTTTTTGCAACCTTTGCTATTTCTTCAATTTGCTCAATAGTTAAAGCTTTTCTTTTTGCGTATCCTCTACTTCTTTGAATATAGCACATTTTTGCATTTTTGGCTCTTATTTTTATTGATTCTAAATCAACATCTCTTTCATTTAGCATATCAATTTGCTCATATTTTATTCCAAACTCTATTAAAGAGCCGTAATTACTCTCTTTAATACCCACAACTTTATGCAGGGTATCATATGGAGTGCCGGTAACGCAAAGCATTGTATCTCCAGGACGAAGCAAACCAAATAAAGCAACTGTCAGTGTATGAGTTCCTGACATAAAATTATATCTACATAGTGCATCTTCTGCCTTCATAATTTTAGCAAATAATTTATCAAGCCCATCTCTGCCTTTATCATCATATCCATAACCAGTTGTTCCAACTAGGTGCTGTGATGAAATTTTCTCACTCATAAATGCAGAAAGCACTTTTAGTTGATTATATCTTGATATATCATCAATTTTTAAAAATTGCTCTTTACAAAGCTCCATAGCCTTTTTATCTAACTCTAGTATTTCATCTGAAACATTAAAAAATTGTTCTATCATTTTCTTTTCCTTTATATTTAATATTATATTACTATATTATATATTATTTTAAATCATTTACAAGAGTTTTAAAATGATTTCCACGAATTTCAAAATTTTCGTACATATCAAAACTTGCAGATGCTGGAGATAAAATAGCAATATCTCCCCTTTGAGTTTTTTCTCTTAAAATATTAACAGCTTCTTTCATATCGTTTGCTCTAATAATTTCTAAATCATTTTTATTATAATCTTTATGATTTTTAGCAACATCTTCTATTAATGGAGCAGTTTGCCCAATTGTAACCATTAATTTCACTTTTTTCACTAAATGTTCTGCTAAAGGTTGGTATGAAATTTTTTTATCGTATCCGCCTGCTATTATGCAAACTTTTCTATCAAAGCTATTTAATCCTGCAATAGTTCTCGTTGGGCTTGTTCCTATTGAATCGTTATACCATTTCACTCCATCTAATTCTCTAACTGGCTCTAATCTGTGCTCAACTCCTTTAAAATTAATTGCCACATAACGCATATTCTCTATTGACACATCGCCTTTAACTGCACAACATGCCGCTAATATATTCTCTAAATTATGTTCGCCTCTTAGCCCCACATCATTTTTATTAACTATAATTTCATCATCAAGCATTAAATTGCCATTATCATCAATAAATCCGCCTTTATCCAATTTTTCAAACCTAGTAAAGTAAATAGTTTTTCCTTTAACTTCATTTATCATATTTCTTGATATTTCATTATTATATCCTAAAACAGTTTTTGATTTTTCATCTTGATTTAAAAATATATTCTTTTTAGCCTGTATATATTCAGCCATGTCCTTATGATAATCTAAATGATTTGGAGTAACATTTGTAACAACTGAAACATCAACTTTTTCATCCATAGAAATAAGCTGAAAGCTTGATAGTTCAACAACTGCAATATCTTCTTTGTTTACATCATCTATTCTTTCTAGTAAAGGAAATCCAATATTACCCCCTAAATGAACAGTTTTCCCTTCTTTTTTTAACATAGATGAAATTAAGCTAGTTGTTGTTGTTTTTCCATCTGAGCCTGTTATCGCATAAATTTTACAAGGGCAAAGTTGTAAAAAAAGCTCTATCTCGCTTAAAACTAATTTCCCTTTTGCAATTTCTTCTTGCAGTATTTCATTATTATAATTAAACCCAGGAGTGCGCATAATTAAATCTTGATTTTTTATTCCATCAAGATAATTTTCACCTAAAGATAAATTCACTTGCAGTTCTACTAATTTATCTTTATATTCTGCCATATCTTCAAATTTCTTTTTATCACAAAGAGTTACAACAGCACCTTTTTTAACAAAAATTTCTATTAAGGCTTTATGGCTTACTCCAGCTCCAATAAATGAAACTTTTTTCCCTTTTAACCATGTATAAAATTCATCTTTATTTAAAAATTTATTCATTTTAATTTTCCTTTTATTATTTTTGATTTTTTTGAGCATATATATCTATTATAATATTATAGCATTAATTAATCAACTATATGTGCAAAATGTAGTTAATTTTAATATTAATAAATAAACGCTTGATAAAACTTATGATTTTATGGTATATTACAAAGTATAATTATTCTATTATAATAGTTTGTAGGAAAGGGATTAACTTTATATGAAAACAATTTTTACAGAAAATTTTGGGACTAAAGTATTTAATGATAAATTAATGAAAGAACGTCTTTCAAATAACACTTATGAGTCTTTAAGAAAAGTTCGTGATGAGGGAATGATTTGGGATCAAGCTGTGGCTGATGAGGTTGCAAATGCAATTAGAACATGGGCTATGGAACTTGGCGCTACTCACTTTGTTCACTGGTTTTCTCCTTTAACAGGTGTAAACAGCGGACGTCATGATAGCTTTTTAGATGGCATAACCGATGAGGGTGCTCCTATCATCAGTTTTTCTGGCAAAATGCTAACTCGTGGTGAAAGCGATGCTTCTAGTTTTCCATCTGGTGGTATACGTTCAACTTTTGAAGCTAGAGGATACACAATCTGGGATGCAACAAGTCCTTGCTATGTTGTTGGAACAACTTTATATATTCCAACTGCTTTTGCTGCTTTCACTGGCGAAGCTTTGGATCAAAAAACTCCTCTATTAAGAACAAATCAAGCTGTTAATAAACAAACTCTAAGAGTTTTACATGCTCTTGGCTATAATGATGTTAAATGGGTAAAGCCTACACTTGGCGCTGAACAAGAATATTTTTTAGTTGATAAGGCTATGTTTGATAAAAGACTAGACTTAAAAATTGCTGGAAGAACTATTTTTGGTGCAATGCCATCTAAAGGCCAAGAATTAGAAGATCATTATTATGGAAGTACTCAAGGCAAAGTGCGTGAGTTTATGCGTGATGTAGATAAACAGCTTTGGGAGCTTGGTGTTCCATCAAAAACAGAGCACAATGAAGTTGCGCCTGGACAATTTGAAATCGCTTGTGTTTACTCAACAGTTAATGTTACTTGCGATCATAATCAAATTGTTATGGACACATTAAGAAAAACTGCTTTAAGACACGATATGGCTTGCTTATTAAATGAAAAGCCTTTTGCTGGAATAAACGGAAGTGGTAAACACAACAACTACTCACTTTCAACAAGTACAGGTGTAAATCTTTTAAATCCTGGCAAAAACCCTAGCACTAATATTCCTTTTTTAATCACACTTGCAGCCTTTTTAAAAGGCGTTGATGAGCATGCTGATTTAATTCGTTTATCTGCTGCTGTTGCAGCTAACGACCACAGATTAGGCGCTAGTGAAGCTCCTCCTGCTATTATCTCAATGTATCTAGGTGAAGCATTAGAACATGTTTTAGAAGGCATTGGAAAAGAAGATGAAGAATCTCATGAAGGCAAAGATTTATTACTAGGAGCAAAAAGCCTTCCACTACTACAACTAGATGAAAATGATAGAAACCGTACCTCTCCTTTTGCTTTCACTGGCTCTAAATTTGAATTTAGAATGGTTGGCTCAACTCAAGCTTTAGGTTTTGTTAACACAATTATTAATGCTTGTATTGCAATAAGCATGAGAGAGTTTGCAAGAGAGCTTGAAGCTGCTGAAAATCCAAAAGAAAAAGCTTTAGAAATCGTTTCAGATGTTTACAACAAGCATAAAAGAATTATATTTAACGGCAATGGATATTCACAAGAATGGGTTGAAGAAGCCCAAAGAAGAGGACTTCCAAACCTTGATTCAACTATTAAAGCTATACCTGCCATAATTAAACCTGAAAATATTGCATTCTTAAAAAAAGCTAAGGCTTTAACCGAAATTGAATGCCATGCAAGATATGAAATAATGTTTGAAACTTATGTTAAAACAATTAATATTGAATTAAACGTTGCAAGAGAAATGCTTTCGCAAGAAATTGTGCCTGCTGCAATTAAATATCTAGGTGAGCTTGCTCAAGCAAACTATTATCTTGGAAAAACTCAAACAGCTAATAAAACAGCTCTTGATGCTCAAAATGCTTTAGCTAAAACTATTGATTCACTTCACGAACAATGCATCTCTTTAAGAGAAGGCCATGCACAAGCAATGTCTATTGAAAAAATCGAAGATAAAGCTGCAAAACTATTTGATTTATCAAGAAATAATTTAGCTGCACTAAGAAAAGAAGTTGATGCACTAGAACAAATTATGCCAAAAGATTCTTGGCCAATGCCATCATATACTGATTTATTATTCTCATTATAATATTTATAAAACAGGTAAATGCCATAGTAGCATTTACCTGTTTTTGTCATATTATTGTTTTTTTATAAACTTGTTTTCAATTTTCATTTATGTTATAATTTTTTATGATAATTTTAGAAAGGCTTTAGCTAGATGAAACGATTAATCTCACTTTTTTTAACAATATTAATAATTTTCACTTTAACTGGATGCTCCTCGGGTGGCATAAGTACATTTACTATGCCTTTTTTGGAAATGCCAAGAAATTTAGATCCGCAAGTAGCAGATAGCGAAAGTGAAATATTCGTTATAACAAATATATACGATGGACTTTTTGAGATTATTGATGGTGCTATTGAAAATAATTTAGTTGAGGAATACACTGTTTCTCAAGATGGTAAAACTTATACTTTTATTTTAAAAACAGATAGTGTTTACTACTATCAAGATAAAGACAGCACAAATTATAATGAAACTAATGTTACTGCCTATGATTTTGTTTTCACATTTCAAAGACTTTTAGATCCTTCAACATCTTCTCCTTATGCTAAAGATTTTTTAAATATAGTTAATGCAAAAGAAGTGTTTTTAAATACTAAAAACCCAGAAGAATTAGCTGTTACTGCCTTAGATGACTACACTTTAGAAATAAAACTTGAAGTAGCTGATTTTAACTTTATTTCAAAATTAGTGTCAACTTCAACAATGCCTTGCAATGAAGAATTTTTTTACTACACAAAAGGCGCTTATGGGCTTACTCCAGATGATATTCTTTCAAACGGGCCTTTTAGAGTCAACTATTTAAGCCAAGACGAAGAAGCTGTTACTATTTTAAGAACAAGAGAAGATTTCACGAATAATATAAATAGAATCCGTATCTCTATAGATTCAGCCTCTGAAGTTAAAAACAGCTATATTTCAGATTCTATTAGCGGATATTTTTCTTTTGATGATGCAAGCAGTGATTTAACCTTAACTGATGAAATTCCGATTTCATCTTCTAATTCTAGCTTAGTGTTTAATTTAGCAGATGATGCTTTTTCAAACGAAAATATCAGAAATTCTCTTAGCTACTATGCATATGCTTATCAAAATTCAGGAGCAAATTTAGATTTACTTTCCCCAGCATTTTCTATATTTCCTGAAGATATGGTTTTTTATGATAATCCTATAAATGAGCAAATCCCAGATGTTGTCCCAAATTATCTATCTCAAAATCCAAAAGATTTATTGCTTAGTGGCTATAATGAGCTTAATATTTCATCACTTCCTAGCAAAACTATTTTAATACC
>CAZVOQ010000102.1:0-3047 GCA_964628475.1 uncultured Oscillospiraceae bacterium
TAAAATATCTGCAACAGCTAATTTTTTAAAATAGCCAAGCGCCATTAATTGCAACCCGATAACAAGATTATTTTTATTAAATTCGCTAGGTTTTTTTAGCTGTGGTAATATTGTGCCTGCCCTTGAAATAGGCCCAGATGTAACATATGCAAAAAAAGATAAGTACAAGCTAAAATCTATAAAATTTTCTTCTGCTTGTATTTTTTTTAAATATACATCTATTAAATAGCTTAATGCTGTAAATGTAAAAAAGGATATCCCAAGAGGTAAAATCCAGCTGGCCTTTGGTAATTGTGTGTTAAAAACAATATTAATATTTTCAGCAAAAAAGTTGTAGTATTTAAATATTAATAATAAACCTATATTTAAAAATATTCCAAATATAAAAATGGTTTTTCTTTTTGATTGTCCATCATATTTATCAATTAGTTTTCCAAAGATAAAATTTAAACCTGTCATTATTGGCAAGATAAAAAATAATCTCACTTCATAAAAAATATAAAAAAAGTAGCTTATAAAAAGCAAGCTTATGTTTTTATTAGTTTTTAAAACTTTAAAATATAAAAATACCGCTATTGGCAAAAATATTAAATAATTCACCGATGTAAGGCTCATAAAATTCAAATCTGTTATCATATATATCCTCATTTATTTAGTTAATCCTATTAATTATACCAAAAAAAACTTTGATTTACAAGGCAGATTTATGTTATAATAATTTATATTATGCGCAAATTTTTATTGCTTTTAAAATAGCTAGAAGGGTGCTTTGATGAACTATATTCATATTATAACATTTTTAATATACACTGTGTGCGCTCTATTAATTTACATTAATATTGACAAAATCAAAAATATAAATATCCCTAGTAAATACATTTTATCTTTTTTTATTATTCTTGGGCTTATTATTAGATTTTCTTTAGCTGGCGAAACTGGACTCCAGGCGGATATAACCTTCTTTACAAACTGGTCGAATTTAGCATACACTCATGGGTTATTTGATGTTTATAACGCAGGTGTATTTTTAGATTATCCCCCTGGTTATATCTATATATTATATTTAATAAACGCAGTTGCTAATTTTCTTAATATCCAGGCTGTTGTGGCAAATAGTTCATTTATTTTATTATTAAAAACTCCTGCTATCATTGCAGATGCTTTATCCTGCATTTTTATTTATAAAATATCTCTTAAATATAACAATGATTTCAAATCTTTATTTTTTGCAATTTTATATTATCTATCCCCTGTTGTAATATTTAATTCTGCTGTTTGGGGGCAAATTGATGGCTACTACACTTTATTGATAGCTATTTCATTATATTTTATATCAAATGATAATATAAAAGGCTCTGCTATTAGCTATGCCTTTGCTCTTGCAACTAAGCCACAATCACTATTATTTGGTCCTGTTTTATTATATTATATTCTTCAAAAAAAAGATTTTTCAAAATTTATTACTGCTGCCATTTACGGGCTAACTAGTTTTTATATTTTCACTTTGCCTATTTCTAAGGGATATGATTTAGTTGCACTGTTTAAATTTTATATGGCAACATTTAGCGGATACAAACATTTCACTGTAAACGCTTTTAATATTTATTATCTGCTTGGCTTAAATAAAACGCCTACCACTGATTTTTTATTCGCTAGCCATATTAACACTATTGTTATTTTAATAATATGCCTAATCGCCGCATATTACTTTTTCAAAAGTAAAGCTGATGAAAAATATTTTACAAGCGCTATTTTTATAATGCTATTTATCTTTAATTTCGCAACAATGATGCACGAGCGATATCTATTTCCTGTAGTATTATTTTCTATTTTAGCGGCTATAATTAGCAAAAAAGATGAGTTCATTATTTTTTCAATGGCAATATCTTTTAGCAATCATTTAAATGTATCAAGCATTTATGATAATGCCGACACGCTAATTGTGTCCCCTTTAATATATTTTTTAAGCATATTAGCTTTATTTATAGCTAGTATTCATTTTTTAAGTTTAATAAATGCTCCACTTTTTAATAAAATAAAAGTTCGCAGTATTTATTACACAGCCCCAATGCTAGCTACTGTTGCATTATTTTTTATTATTACGCATCTTGGATATAATATTTCCCCATCAACATTTTATCAATCGCAAATGGCAAATGAGGAAATAATCCTCACCTTGCCTGAAAAAACAAATATATCTAAAATATACTATTTTCAAGGTGTTGGCGATGAATTCACAGGAAGTTCCACAGCGAAAACATCATCTGATTTCACCATTTATTACAGCGATGAAAATAATGAATATATTAAACTTCAATCAATCGCCGACACTTCTAAATTTGCATGGAAAAAGCTAGATATAAATACAGTTTTTACAAGTTCTTTAAAAATAGTGGCAAATAGTCAAGATGCTATTTTATCTGAAATTGTTTTAATTGATGAAAATGAGAATTTAATAACGCCCACTTTCACTTATAACTCTGAAGATTTTGGAGTGTATTCGCCAAACCATCTTTTCGATGAACAGCATTTATTTTTTAATGATACATCAAAATATTATTCTATAACACATAAGGAAGCTGATTTATTTATCCAGTCTTATAATCTAACTCAAGGCTACACTATCTCTTATGAAAATCATTCGCATTTAGCTATATTTATTAGTGCAATTGGCTTGTTTTTATTTGGAGTTAATCCTTTTGGCTTTCGCATATTAGGGGCAGTAGTATTTATTTTCTTATCTATATTTTTCTATTTTGCATCAAAAAAAATAACTAATAAAAATTATAATGAGCATGTTTATCTTATTCCATCTATTATTCTATTTTTATTATTATCAGTGCTTAATATTCTTACATTTAGCTGGGTTATAATTTTATTTTTAAGCTTTACTGGATTTGCTTTTTATATGCTTCCAAAAGCCCAAAAACGCAGTTTACTCTATAAAATCTCTATTACTTTATTTGTAGTATTCGCACTTTGCACTATTATTTTGTTTTTATGATAACCGAAAGGAGCCTTTTTCTATGGCTATAACTCATTTTGCT
>CAZVOQ010000102.1:3057-6382 GCA_964628475.1 uncultured Oscillospiraceae bacterium
ATTTTTGTTGTATAAATATTCTGATATTTTAAAAAAAGTAAAAATACCAGCTATATATCTTTTAGCTATCACTGTTATACTAAGCTTTATATATCGCCTTTATTTAGCCCCAACTACAGGCTATGAGATAGATATAAATCTATTTCGATACTGGGGTAATGCTGCTTATGATCTTGGCTTAATGGATATGTATGGCTCTGATTTCTTTTTGGATTATCCGCCTGGGTATATTTATATTTTATACATCACCCGCTCAATAGCTCAAGTTTTTAATATTGATCAATATAGCCAGCTTTACACCCTAATGCTAAAATTCCCATCAATAATAGCCGACTTATTATCTGGAATTTTCATCTATTATATCGCTAAAAAGCACACTGATGAATACAAAAGCTATGCTTTATCAGCCTTATTTATCCTTGCACCAACAGTTATTTTCAATTCATCTGTGTGGGGACAAGTTGATAGCTATTACTCATTACTTGTTATATCCAGCATTTATTTTGCTTCTATAGATAAAGTTAAAACAACAGCAATAATATATGGCATAGCCCTTGCAACAAAGCCTCAATCATTATTGTTTGGCCCTGTTTTATTATTTTATATGATAGAAAAGAAAGATTTCAAAAAGCTAGTTAACGCCTTATTCTACGGTGCTTTAACTTTTTATTTAATGACGCTTCCTATAAGTAAAGGCTATGATATACCTGCCGTTATCGAGTTTTATCTTAGCACATTTGGCGGATATAAATATATAACTGTTAATGCGTTTAATATTTTCGCCCTATTTGATTTAAACTGGGTGTTATTAGATAATTTTATATATGGCGATATTATAAATTCAATTGTTATCCCTATTATATGCCTACTAACTGGCTACTATTTTTTCACAACAAAAGACAAGGAAAAATATTTAGTTAGTGCAAATTTAATAATTATTTTATTCTTTTCATTTTGCACTATGATGCATGAGAGATACATTTTCCCTGCATTATTTATTTGTTTATTATCAGTTGCAATTAGTGGCAAAATTAAGTATTTAATTTTATACTTTTTATTATCCATCTTTAGCTATTTAAATATTTGGCATATCTATGAAATATACATCCATGATGCTAATTTTAATTATTTTTTAGTAGATGCTTGCGCAGTTATTTTAATAATTGCAGCTGTTTATTCGCTAACATTTATTGATTATAAGCCACTATTAAAATTAAAACTAAAGCCAATTTATCTTTTAATTCCATTAATTTATATAATAGGCACTTTAACATTTTATGATTTAGGAAGCAAAACAGCCCCAACTACTCATTATCAATCTATTGAATATGGCGAACAATTTGTAATTAATTTTACAGAGCCAACTACTATAAATGAAACGCATTATTACGTTGGCATGGGCGATGAATTCTCTGGCGATATTACGCCAAAGGTTTCTAGTAATTTTACATTATATTATCTTGATGAAAATAATTCATGGCAGCAATTCACTTCAACTAATGAATCCTCTGTTTTTGCTTGGAAAAAAGCAACAATGGAACCTTTTACAACAACTAGCATTGTAGTTGTTGCAAATGAAAAAAATCAAGTTTTATCTGAGCTTATTTTTATTGATTCTCAAGGTTTTATCGTTCAGCCTAACTTGTCATATAACGCTAGCGAATTTGGTGAATATCCTCCTAGCCTTCTTTTTGATGAAAGCGATACTGCCCCTAGTAGCTTTAGCTACTACTATTCAACTTATTTTGATGAAATTTATTTTGCAAGAACTGCATATGAATTAACCCAAGATTATTCAGTGTACGAAACAACACACCCGCATCTTGGCAAATATATCATTGCCATTGGCATTCAGATTTTTGGCATGAACCCTTTTGGATTTAGGTTTATGGGGGCTATATTTGGATTATTAATAATTATCGCAATGTATTTTTTATCAAAAGAATTGTTTAAAAGTGATAAGGCTGGGATTATAGCTGCATTTCTTTGTGCAATAGATTGCATGCGTTTTACTCAAAGCAGAATTGCAACAAGCGACACCTTTATAATATTCTTTATGATTTTAACATTTTATTTTATGGCAAAATACAAAAATCTAAATGATGATAAAAATTTAAAACTCGCATTTTTATACCTATTTTTAAGTGGCGTATTTATGGCGCTCACTGTATCAATTAAATGGAATGGCGCTTATCCTATGATTGGGCTTGCTGTATTCTTCTTTTATATTTTATATAAAAAATACTGCGCTCACAAAGATATAAAAATAGTTTTAAAAACTATTGGATTTTGCTTTTTAGCATTTGTGATTATCCCAATAATAATCTACTTTATATTGTTTACCCCTGTTTTAAAAGGTGATAGCTTATCAGCTTTAATTGCCGATTTTATACGCTGGCAAGAAAATATGTTTAATTATCATTCTAATCTTGAGAGTGCTCATCCATTTGCTAGCCCTTGGTATACTTGGTTTTATATGAAAAAACCGATTTGGCTCTCAGTTAATCGAACTGCCTTTTTAGTTAGCTCAATTTCTTCTTTTGGAAATATTGCAATTTGGTGGATAATTCCGGTTGCTGTTTTATATTTAATATATAAAGCTGTTAGATATAAAGATGATAGCGCAGTGGTTGTATCTGTTTCGTATATTATGTGTATCCTGCCTTGGATTGCTATTTCAAGAGAAACATTTATTTATCACTACTATCCAGCTACTATTTTTGGTATTCTTGCAATTGCTTATATTTTATATCAATTACTAAGTAATCAAAAACTAAAAAAATTCGTGTATGTATATCTTGTTATTGCATTTATAGTGTTTATGATTTATCTGCCTGTTGCAGGTGGATTTGAAGTAAGCCATGAATACGCAGACAGTTTAGAATTGTTTTCTGAGTGGTATTTTCATTAAATAAAAGGAATATAATAAAGAGTGAGAAGTTTTTTTCTCGCTCTTTATTTGATTTTTTCACATTTAGCTGTTATAATACTATAAACCAGCATAAAAAAGAATTTTATACGAAAGCGCCAGGCCCATTTTGTAAAATGGGTGACGAGGATTAAGGTTATCGAAAATTTCGGCGGATACCTTAAAGGCTGTGCAGCCTAAGAAAAAGCTAAAAACATTGAGTAATTTATGAACAAAGGCTTTTTTAGCACTTCTTTTTTGTGTTGCAAAAAAATATAAATACAAAAAGGAGGTACTTACTATGTGTGGTATAGTTGGGTACATTGGGCACAAGTCAGCCCAAAAAGTTATAATTGATGGACTTGAAAAATTAGAATATCGTGGATACGATTCAGCAGGAATTGCTATTATCAGTGA
>CAZVOQ010000103.1:0-2244 GCA_964628475.1 uncultured Oscillospiraceae bacterium
TTTCATAGTTTACAATAGTTCTTTCAGTATCAAAAACTTTACCAACTTCAAGAGCGATTTGCGCTTCTTTAAAGCTATTTGCTAAATTTTTAATATTAACTATTTGTGTTCCTATTCCAACAACTGCTTTTATATAATATTCAACATTTAAAGTATCGACAATTGATGCTGCTAATTTTTCAATATCTTTTGAATCAATACCTTTTTTAAGTTCTTTTATTAATAACGTATCAGTCTCACTCGTGTTAAAAACAAAATCTTTTTGCTTATCTGGGAACAGATTTTGAACAACATCAAAAGTTGACATATCTTTTTGCTGTTCTACACGAATTATTAACACTACTCTAGGAACATCTGTTGCAAAATGCATCTCTCTTGCTTTTGCATAGATATCACCTGGCATAATATTATCCATAACTATATTTTTAATAAAGTTTAGTCTATCAAATTTTTCATCATGGAATTGTTTTAAACTTTGCAGTGAAATAGCTAGAATTGTAGCATATTTTTCAGCCTGTTCGTCTGCACCTTCAACAAATACATAAAAATCATTTCTTTTATTATTGCTAAATCCATAGAAAGTGTATCCGTTTCTGATAAATAGCTGAGAATTTGCCATTCTTTCTGATTGAACACCATCTTTTAATGAATCTATTTGACTTAATTCATTGCAAGATATAACAATCCCCATTTCATCAGTTACACCGATTATTCTATTGATTGCATCTTTCATTTGTGAGATAACGCCTTGAAACATCCTATTTGACATAAAGAACTCCCTAAATTAGATTTTATAGTTAATTTACACAACAAGTGTCTATGAGTATATATATATATTACACAATAATTATAAAAAATGCAACAGTTTTTTACAATTTTTTTAATATTTTTATGTGCAAAACATAAATTTACCCATTTACACCAATATCTAGCAACACATTTTTTTATATATTTTGCATAATATTGTAAAATCTATAATTTGAGAAGATATTAAACATAATACAATGTAAATGTGTTGATTTTTTTATGATAATGTTAAAACGATGACTTTATCATTAAAATTTCACTATTACTTAGCTTTTTATATTCACCATTTTTTAAATTCTCATCAAGTGTGAGTGAGCCAATTTTAATTCTATGCAATTCATCTACACCTATATCAAATACGCCGAGCATCCTTTTTATTTGATGATATACTCCTTGATGAAGAATAACAGTTGCTTTTTTTGTATCGTTTTCAAACGGAATAATGCTAGCGGATTTTAAAATTGTGCCATCAGCTAAAGTTACACCATCTTCAAAACCTTTTATAACTTCATTGGTTATTGGGGCATCTGTTTTAATAATATAAGTTTTTGAAATGTGTTTTTTAGGGCTGAGTATATCATGAGCAAAAACCCCATCATCTGTTAGCAAAACAAACCCCGTTGATGTTTTATCTAGCCTTCCTGCTGGAAATAAATTTCTTTTTGGAAAATCTTTTTTAACTAAATCAAGCACTGTTGTATCATTTTTATCATTAGTTGCACTAACAACACCTTTAGGTTTATTAAGCATAATATAAACAAATTTTTCATAAAAATAATTATTTCCATTTATTATTATTTCATTATCAGTATCAGCTTTAAAATCCACTTTTTTTATCACTTCATCTTTTATTATTACTGCCCCAGAATTTATAATCTTTTTTGCATCTTGCCTTGAAATTTCTAATATTTCACTAACTAACTTGTCCAATCTGATTTGCATATTTTATATTCCTTTATATTATAATTATAGCCTTTTGTGATTAATTACTCTATTCAAATTATATCACAAAAGGCTACGATTTAAAATTGTTTTATTACTATTCTTCTGGAAGATAAAAAGTTGTGCTGGTTTCCTCTTGTTGAATTACAACATCTTCACTCACTTCCCCTATAACTTCGGGTGAATCATCAGAAATTGATAAGGTTTGATTAACTTTTGTAGTTAATGGAACAGCTATTCCGCCTGGATTTTCTAAAATATACGAGCCTATTAACTCATCTTTTTTAACCAGTAAAACAACTACACCCTCTTTATTTTCAACTCCATAATCTTCTATTTCAAATGTCCATTTTTCTACTTCATCATTTTTATGTTTTTTTAGTGATAAACCATCTGCTTGTTTAACTTTTTCATCAAAATTTTCAAATTCTGCATCGAAACTCTTTGGAATTTTAACTTCTTTTACTTCTGCAGATTGCATATTAACAGTATATC
>CAZVOQ010000103.1:2254-6368 GCA_964628475.1 uncultured Oscillospiraceae bacterium
TCCTTTTTGAGTTATGTATTCAAGCATATCCTGGGTTGTTTCCATGTCAAAATCAACCTTTTGTGAGCCAAACACTTCTTTTTCTTCAAAGAAGATACCCTTCACCCCAACTCCTATGCCAAAAACTAATACAACTGCTAATGCCCCTGCTATGATTTTTTTTACATTCTTTTTATTAAGTGTGATAACAAACATTTATGTATTTCATTCCTTTCTGAATGTTTTTTAATCTCTTATGATAATAATTATTCATAAATAATAAAAAATATAACTAAGCATTTTAAAAATTTATTTTACCACTTGTAAGAATCAAAAAAAAGCTGTATAATATTATAAACTTTTAAATTTAAGGAGAAAAAATAATGGTAGTTATTACAATGGATAACGGCAAAGAAATCAAACTAGAACTATACCCAGAAATTGCACCTATAACAGTTGCAAATTTTGAAGAATTAGTAAACAAAGGTTTTTATAATGGGCTAACTTTTCATAGAGTTATTGAAGGGTTTATGATTCAAGGTGGTTGCCCAGATGGAACTGGTATGGGTGGCCCTGGCCATCAAATTAAAGGCGAATTCGCAAGAAATGGCGTTGAAAACAATTTAAAACACACTAAAGGTGTTATTTCAATGGCTCGTTCAGGTATGCCAAACTCAGCTGGTAGCCAATTCTTTATTATGCACGAAAATTCACCACACTTAGATGGCAGCTATGCAGCATTTGGTAAAGTGGTTGAAGGACAAGATGTTGTTGATGAAATCGCAACTTGCCAAACTGCACCTGGTGATAAACCAGTTGTTCCAGTAGTTATGAAATCAGTTGTTATAGTTTAATAATTTATAAACAAAAATGAGTATCGAAAGATACTCATTTTTTATTTGTTATTATGGTAAATAAGATAAAGGGTCCGTAGTAGTTCCGTCTTCTAAAATCACTTCAAAATGCACATGGTTTCCAGTTGCATTACCAGTTGAGCCTACTTTAGCAATAACTTCGCCTTGCTCCACTTCATCCCCTACTTTAGCTATTAATTCACTGCAATGAGCATATAAAGTTTTCACTCCATTATCATGTTTTATAACTAAATAATTCCCTTTATCCTCTGCAAGTTCAGCTGTTTCAACTACTCCAGCTTTTGAAGCAACTATATCAGTTCCATATTCAGCTGCTAAATCTATTCCAGAATGTAAAGGATATTCACCTGTATAGCCCCTACTCCATCTAAAATTAGTTGTAGGCCAGATAAATTCATTTATTTCATTATCCTCTGCATATTCTTCAGCAATATTTTTATAAACAGCTTCTACTCCTTGTAAAACACTATACTCCCAAGTTTGTCCATAATCTTTGCTTGTGAACATAAATTTTTCTATTGCTGAAGATAATCCACTAGCAGTAACTATAACAGTATTTGAATCTATATACATACAGCACGCATCATAAACTTCATCCTCATCAAGCGAAGTGTTAGAAAAATCAGCATCATTAAATGTTTTTCCGCCATCATAAGTTATTTTAATATTAGGCAGTCCATTAGTATCATCTACATTCAAATACGACATAAATCCAATATTTTCATTCATAAATCTAATACTTCTCGTTGGCACTTCATCAAAACTTGATTGCAATTCCCATGCTTTATTAGTTTCTTTTAAAACATAAATTTTTCCATCTTCACCTATAAAAGATAAAAAAGCTATCTCATCATTTATTTTTTCATAGCAAACTAATTGCCTAATTTGAACTTCAGGAATAATCTCCTTAAAGCTAATCTCATACTTTTCCGTTTGCTCTAAATTCTCAAAATGATAAAATTCAACTATATCTAAATCTCTTTCGAGTGGTAAATTTGCAACGGCAAGAGTTTGTGTTAGAGGAGAATAAAAACCAGTTGTTCCTTGATTTTCAAACTCTATCCTTGCCTTATTTATACCTAAATTATTAAAAGAGTGCTCTGTTTCATTTAAAAACTCAGAATTTAATATAAATTCTAAATCGAATAAAGCAGCATTACCATTAACTGATTGTGTCATTGCCATAACAAAATTTCTATCTTGCCATTTAACATTATCGATGTTATAGATATCAGTATTTTGAGTTGCAGTTTCTTCAGGCGTTGGAGCTATAATTTCAACATTTGGCTGTTTTTCATTTGTAAATAAAATAAACACTAAAACAGCTATAATCACTGCAAAAACACCCGCTACTATTTTTTTTGGCGCTTTAAATTTTAATATATTCATAATTCTTTTCTCCGGTTCTTTTTCAGCAAACAAAACTGCCACCATAGAATAACTATTTTCTTTTATAGCAAAATTCAATAAGGCTCTTGAGTAATCCTTTTTATATTCATACCCTATTTTTTTAACAACTTTCTCATCGCAAGACATCTCCATATCTTTTGAAATCAAAATATAACTTATCCACACTAAAGGATTAAACCAATGTATTATAGTAATTAAAAAGCAAAGAGGCTTAATAATATAATCTAGCCTTTTAATATGTTCATTTTCATGTTTTATTATATAATCCCTATCTTCATAACCAACATCTTCTGGAAGATAAATTATAGGCTTTAATACCCCAAAAACAAAAGGGACATTAATTTCATCACTTATATAAATATTTCTTCTATATTTATAAGAAAACTTTATTGATTTTTTTATTTTAATTAAGCTAATAGCAAAATATCCTAACAGCAGTATTGCTCCGATACCCCAGACAATAAATCTATAATCAATTTCAACTAATGTTAAATCACTAACATCATTTAAAACTACAAGCTCATTTAATCCATTACCATTTTGCCCTATGCTATTCTCATTTTGTGCTATCTGATTTATTATAGGATTAAACTCTATTTCAGGTGTTTTTACATCGCTTTCAATTTCCTTTTGAGTAGATACAACAACGATATCTTGCATCTCTTTTGGAACAAAAGAGCGTTCTACTTCAAAAGAAAAAGGCGTTATCAATTTTATAAAAACTAGTATCCATAAATAGTAAAAAAAGCTTTTACTTTGCTTTTTAAATATAATTCTTATAAATAAAACAAATATAATTAAAACACTAGAAGATATAGATAACTCTAAAATCATATTAAATATATTATCCATAATTTATTCCTCCTTGTATTCATCAATTAGTTTTTTTAATTTCTCTGCCTCATCTTTTGATAATTTTTCTTCCCCCATAAAAGCTGCAATAAATTTAGGTAGTGAACCATTAAAATTAGAATTAACTATATCTCTACTTTCTTTTTTCATTACTTCGTCTGCTTTTATTTTTGAAGTTATCGAGGAGTTAATATTTTCTAATATCCCTTTTTCTATTAATCTTTTTAAAACTGTATAAGTTGTTGATTTTTTCCAGCCCAGCTCTTTTTCGCATTCTAAAACTAAATTTTTAGATGTTATCGGCTCTCTCTCCCATATTATTTTTAAAAATCTATATTCACTTTGCGCTAATTTTAATTCTTTCATTCTAAAATCCTTTCTGCATTAACAAAAATATTCCAGTCTACATTTGTAGACCTATCTTTCAACTTAAGTCTACAATAGTAGACCAGATTTGTCAAGCTATTGTAAAATATTTCACATTTTAATAAACAAAAAAACTCAAAATCATCCTTATTGATGATTTTGAGTTTTTATTATAAACTAACTTTATATACTCTAACTTTTCTTTTACCTTCTTGATATAATTCATTATCTTTAGGTATATCTGCTATTTCCAATAATTCTCCGCCGCATTTTTCACAAGTTTTGTAAGATGGAATATTATCGGGCTGACATGTGATAATCAAACTTTTCATACCATGGCTTTTAGCTAAATTAAAAAGCAAATCACAGCTTTTTGCTGCAAAATTATTCCCACGATATTCTTCTTCAATTAAATATCCTATATTTCCACCTATATAAATTTTTTCATTATATCCTATTCTTAAATTACATCTACCTATAACAGTATCATTTAATAAGCAAATTTCAAAATGATAAGCTGGTAGCCAGTCTTTATCAGGCTGAGCTTCAGTAGTTTTTATTAATTTTAGTTTAATTTCATTTGTTTTAAGATTATCAGTATTTTTAAACTTCATAACTCACTTCCTTTTAAT
>CAZVOQ010000104.1:0-6335 GCA_964628475.1 uncultured Oscillospiraceae bacterium
TCCTACTTCTAGCCCTGACACAGATATTGAAAGCGCATCTCTTTCTTTAATGAATGATCCAGGCGCACTAGTTGAAGGCGAAATCATCTATGAAGTTGTTTTTCATACCTTAAATGATAAACTTATCAGATATGATAACTACAACTCTAGCACTAGCTACATCAAAGGGATAAACACAGTGTTCACAACGCTTACTCCTACAAAAGTTTTAGATACTGAGGGCACTTTAACACATGTTTCCGTCTCTTCTGCTGAATTGCAATCAGTTGTTTTAACTAATCAACCAGTTGGATTTAGCAATTTTATTGGATGGGCACTTCATGACGGAAATAAAGATTTCGCTATTAACAATTCTAGCTTGATTGATACATCTACTGATTTAGTTTTCGATATTAACGATGGTATTTTAAGCACTGATGGCACAACTATGACATTTAATGTTTATGCAAAATTCGATAAAGTTAATTACTCTGGAAATACACAGATTTTATTTAATGGAAATTTTTATGATTTTCTTTCATATCCAGCATCTTCTTTAGCTTCTTTAAATATGCTACCTGCTCCTACTGTTTCTCAAACTGTAACATCAACTCCTGATAAATTAAATGTGGCAGGATTAACAGGCGAAAAAACTGCACAATGGGAAGATTATGATAATCGTATAGCAAGCGTTAACTTCGACTTTATCATTAATCCAGAAGAAAAAACAAATAACTCTGATGTAATTATAGTGCTAGATAAATCTCTTGGTATGACAGATACATATTTAGGTGGGGCAACTAGTGGTTCTGCATGGGACAATTCTGCTAATGCTACTAGCAAATTAGCAAGTGAATTATTATCAGACACTAGTTTAAACAATCGTGTTGCAGTAGTTCAATTTGCTGGCAATACACTTAATAGCTTTAATTTCCAAAGTGATATAAACTCATTTAACTCAAATTTTGTAACAACAAAACCATCTGGTGCTCACATGTTTAGAAATAATGATGGTGATATCGTTCATAATCATGATTATTCAAAAACTTCTGGAGCTTCAGTCGACAACCCTTCTGCAGATGGCTCAGATTTGACAAATGCCCTGCTACAAGCTCAAATATTCGCTAATTCAAGAACTGAAACAGATAGAGAATTAGTTGTTTTAGTTATCTCAAACGGCAGACAATATACAGTAACAGAGTACACTAATCCTTACAGCTCACAAATTAGGCACTGGACTCATACATATAATGAAACACCATATTACGCAGTTGCGATTGCTGAAACTGATAGCGTAAATCTTTCAAATATTAACGGACATAGTGTTTTAGATTCTGGATTCACTCCAACAATACATACTATTGGAATAAACAAAGGTGGTGCTACTTCAAATGCTGCAGCTCTAGGAACATTATCTGAAAGAACAGTAGGCGGAACACATAACACAATTGCATGGGATACTTCAAACACAATTGATACTATCGCAAATGTTGCTATTGATATTTTTAATGGCGGATATAAATTTACTGCTGTAACTGATAGCATTATCCAAGATGTTATTTCTGAAAACTTTGAAGTTTTAACAAACAGCACATACCCTGTTACCATCAACCATAACGGTGTAGTTACTGAATTAGTTTTAAATACTGATGATACATTAGATTTAAATGAATATGAATTAAATACAATTACTTTAAACGGTGAATCACGTCAAGAAATAAAAGCAAATATCGGAACTATTAATGGCGACTTAACTAGCTTTAAATTCTATGTTCAAGCAGTTAGCTCAAATATCGCAGCCGGTGACTATCCTGTTAGCGACGAGCATACATTATCTTATAATAAACTTGGCACTATTGAAACTAAAAACGATTTTGGAAACCCAGAATTAACAGTTTCTCCTGTAACAGTTATTTCACCTGTAACTCCAAGCAACCCAAGTGAAGAGCCTACTCCTGTAACTACTCTTCCAGTGCTACCAGTGCCAGCTCCTGCTATTCCAGAAGTTGAAGATGAAGAAGTTGTGATAGATGAGCCTGAATCACCTTTAGCAGATGCTGATACAGATGTTTCTATCCAAGATCCTGAAGCACCTCTATCTGGTATTGCAAATAGCTGGGCTTTAGCTAATCTGCTTTTAACTATCTTAACTGCTGTAATTAGTTTATTATTAATTATTGCTCATATCAAACGCAATTCAAATGATGAAAATGCTAAAGAAAATAAAAATATTTATAGCATTTTAAGCATTATTCTAACTCTTATAGCTACAATTATATTTGTTTTAACTCAAGATATGAGTAATCCAATGGCTTTAGTTGATAACTGGACAGTTATCACTGCTGTAATTACTGCTACCCAATTATTCATTGCTTTAAAATCAAAAAATAATCAAACTCAACTTAACGAAACTTATAACTAAATAATTTAAAACTCAGCATTGTAAAATGCTGAGTTTTTTTAATATTATCAAAATAAAAAACTGCTTTTATAAAAGCAGTTTTTTATTTTACGGTATAGTATATGTTTTTTAAAGGATATCTTAAAATTAGGCTATTTTTATGCAATTTTCGCATCTTCTAATAGCATTTTTAAAGCTGATATAGAGCTTGAGTGCGAACGCAATACTTTTGCATTACATCTTTTTGCTTCACAGTTTGCACAAGCTACTAATTTATGTGATACAGTGTTTGTAAATAAAATAATTAAATCTGGAGATCCAAACTTACTTTTAACTTCACGCTTCATTTTTGTAAAAATCTTTGCCTTACATCCATAATCTTTGCATATATCTAAATATTTTCGCTCCATACATTCGTTTCCGCCTATTATTACAACACTCATAATTACCTCCATGTTGATTAGTTTTAACTAACTTATACCTTTCAAGATAAGCCGTCACTTTTTTCGCAACGGTTAGTCTTGTTTAACTCCATGTTATAGATTATATCTCTTTTTTATTATTTTGTCAACACTTTTATTAAATATTCTAAAAAAGAATAGAATTAATATGACTTTTTTAACAGCAACAGCTATTCTTTTTTTTAACTAAATGTCGCTAAAATTATAAATACTAAAGCATTTAATATTTTATATAAATAAAATACCCTACTTATTATTTATTTTATTATTTAAATCGTTTAAATACACCCAGCGTTCCATAGCATATTCTAATTTCTCTTCTAATTCTGATTTTTCTAATAGTAATTTTTCCAGTGTTTCAAAGCAAGAGCCATTTTTTGAAATTTCTTTATCTTTATTTCCAATTTCAGTTTCTAGCGTCTCAATTGTTGCATCAATACTTTCAAACTCTCTCATTTCATTATAACTAAATTTTAAAGAAGATGATTTTTCCTTTGGTTTAACTATCTTTTCTTTTTCTATAATAGGCTTTATATTATCTTCTGTTTGAATTAAATAATCTGTATATCCACCTGAATATATTGAAATATTTTGATTCTCAAAAGCAAATATAGTTTGCGCAACTTTATCAAGAAAATACCTATCATGGCTAACCATAATAACTGCTCCTTTAAAATATTTTAAATAATCTTCTAAAATAGTTAATGTTTCAATATCTAAATCATTTGTCGGCTCATCTAATATTAATATATTCGGAGCTTTTGAAAGGATTTTTAATAAAAAAAGCCTTCTTCTTTCCCCTCCCGATAGCCTTGAAATGGTTGTATATTGCAAATCTTGAAAAAACAAAAACGTTTCTAAAAGCTGACTTGCAGTTAACGTACCATTAATAGTTTCAATAGCATTAGAATCTTGCTTTATATAGTCTATAACTCTTAAATTTTCATCCATCTCGTCTGTTTCTTGAGAAAAATATCCGATTTTAAGAGTTGTGCCTAGTGATATATTCCCTGTGCTAGGCGCAATAACGCCCATAAGAATTTTTATAAATGTTGATTTACCTACACCATTTTCACCAACTATGCCTATTCTATCATTTCTTAATAGCATATAAGAAAAATCATTAAATAGCTTTTTATTTTCAAATGATTTTGAAATATTTTCAATTTCAATAATTTTATTTCCTAAACGGCTATTCATAGAAGACATTTCTATTTTCTTATTAGTTAAATCAACCTTTTTTTCCTGCAATTCCTTTAATCTATCAATACGATACTGGCTCTTTGTGCCTCTTGCGCAAGGACCTTGGAGTATCCATTCCACTTCTCTTTTTATTAAAGATTGCCTTTTCCTTTCATTTGCAACTAAAGATTCTTCTCTTTGTGCTTTTCTTTGCAAAAAATTAGTGTAATTACATGAATAAGAATAAATTTTCCCTTTATCAATTTCTAATATCTTATTTGTTACTCTATCAAGAAAATATCTATCATGCGTTACCATAAGCAGTGCACCTTTATAATTTTCTAAGTAATTTTCAAGCCAAATGATTGTTTGCGCATCAATATGGTTAGTTGGCTCATCTAAAATTAATAAATCAACTTTTGTAACTAAAGCGCAAGCCAGTGCAACACGTTTTCTTTGTCCTCCTGAAAGTAGTGACATTTTTTCATCAAAATCTGTAATTTTTAATTTTGTTAAAATACTTTTACATTCAAACTCTTTTGCTTGTTGCATATTTTCATCTATTAATGAAAGTACTTGCTGTAAAACAGTAAAATCTGGTGTAAATTCTGGATTTTGCGATAAATACCCTATTTTCAAACCATTTGCTTTAAAAATAGTGCCTTTATCTAGCTCTTCTTTTCCAGCTATAATTTTTAGCAAGGTGGTTTTACCAGTTCCATTAACTCCCACTATACCAATTTTTTCTCCTGAGTTTATACTAAACCCCGTATCGTTTAGCAATTTTTTCTCAGTATATGATTTTTCTAATTTATCTGCAGTTAATAAAACCAAAATAACCTCCTATTGTTTATATCTATATCTTTAAATTCTAAAAAAATGAATGGTAAATCACTGGCACTATTAATGCAGGAACTAAATTCGCTGTTTTAACTTTTGCAATTCCCATTTGATTAATACCTATTGTAGCCATTATTGAATATCCAATCATATTAATACTCACCATAACCTCTGGTGTTAATATAGGTGAAATAGTGTGAGCTAAAAGAGCAAAAAAACCTTGATATAAAAAAACTGATACTGCTGAAAATATTACTCCTATACCCATCGTGCTACTTAATATTAATGCTAAAATGCCATCAAGCATACTTTTAATTAATAGAATATCAATTTTATTTTCAATTGCATTTTGAATTGGACCAAATATAGCCATAGCGCCAGCACAAAATATAATTGTGGACATAATAAATCCTTTAGAAAAATTGCCTAATTTAAATTTATCTTCGATTAATTTTCCAAAATTATTAATTCTATCATCAATTTTTAAAAATTCTCCAATTAAAACTCCTAAAACTAAGCTTATTAAAAGCAAAATTTCACCTTGAGATTTTAATATCCCATTTTCTATTGTAATAGCGGAAGTGATTACACCTAATATTGAAATTATTATTACACTAAGACCTATAACTTGCATAAGTGGTTTTTCATATTTCTCATCTATTACCTTTTTTAATGTAATACCTATTAAAGATGCAACAATAATTGTCACTGAGTTAATAATTGTACCTAGCATTTCTTTCTCCTATTTTCTATTTATAAATAATATAACTATAACGAAAAAGGTCAAAATAGCTTGTTAACTGAATTCACAGTAAAACATCTATTTTGACCTTTATATTTGGAGGCGCCAACCAGATTTGAACTGGTGATCAGGGTGTTGCAGACCCATGCCTTACCACTTGGCTATGGCGCCATTTGGAGCGGATTACGAGGCTCGAACTCGCTACCTCCACCTTGGCAAGGTGGCGCTCTACCAGATGAGCTAAATCCGCATAGCACTATATAAAACATCTCTTTCTTTAGTGCTTAAATATAATACCATATGGATATAATAATGTCAATACTTTTTTCAAATTTTATTAATATAATTTTAATATTTTATAAAGTTAATACTTTAGTATATTTTAAACATTTAAAAGTTGTAACTTGAATATATTTTTCCATCAAGATTTTTAAATAAAATGATATCTTTTTCTATAACCACATAGCTATTTTCACTATTTTCTTTTGGAATTGAAACAGAGCCAGGATTTAAATATTTATAGTTTTCTCTTTCTTCAAAAACTGGTATGTGTGTATGTCCAGCTACAACTATATCGTTTTTTGAAATAGGTAAAGTAAGGCCATTATTAAGATTATGTCCATGTGTAAGGTACAACATTTTATCATTAATAAAAATAATGCCATATTCTGCTAAAACTGGAAATTCTAAAACCATTTGATCAACTTCGCTCTCGCAATTTCCTTTAACT
>CAZVOQ010000105.1:0-6308 GCA_964628475.1 uncultured Oscillospiraceae bacterium
ACAGGAAGTTCTTTAGTGAAGCTATCAATAAAGCCCATAACAATTATTTGCACAGCCTCATCTTCTGATAGGCCTCTTGACATTAGATAAAATAGTTTTTCGCTTGAAATTTTTGAAACAGTAGCTTCATGCTCTATTATAGAGCTTTCATTTTGGATAATATTCGTTGGAATAGTGTCTGAACGAGATATATCATCTAAAATAAGTGTATCACATTCGATTTTAGAGAATGAATTTTCAGCTTTTTCATTAAAATAAACTGTTCCACGATAGTTAACTTCGCCACCAAGACGAGATAATGATTTTGAAACGATAGTTGAAGTTGTGTTTGGTGCTAAGTGTATCATTTTAGCGCCAGCGTCTTGGATTTGCTTATTAGCTGCAACTGCGATTGATATGCAAACGCCTTTTGCATTTTCTTCTCTTAAAACGCAAGATGGATATTTCATATTAACCATAGAGCCAATATTACCATCAATCCATTCCATCATACCATTTTCGTAAACATCGGCACGCTTAGTTACAAGATTTATAACATTATTCGACCAGTTTTGAACAGTTGTGTATCGGCAATGCGCATTTTTGTGAACTATAATTTCAACAACAGCACAGTGCAGACTTTCACGAGAGTGAATAGGTGCAGTACAGCCTTCTAAATAGTGTACATCGGCGCCTTCATCAACGATAATTAATGAACGCTCAAACTGTCCCATTAGTTCTGAGTTTATACGGAAATATGATTGCAGTGGTTTTTCTAGTTTAACTCCTTTTGGAATATAAATAAATGAACCACCAGACCATACAGCACTATTTAAAGCTGAATATTTGTTATCATCATGCTTTACAACAGTTGAAAAATACTGTTTGAATAATTCTGGGTATTGCTTTAGAGCGCTATCTGTGTCTAAAAAGATAACTCCTTTATCAACAGCTTCTTGAATCATATTATGATAAACAGCCTCTGAATCGTATTGCGTAGTAACACCAGCTAAAAATTCTTTTTCGGCTTCTGGGATACCAATTTTATAAAATGTATCTCTGATATCTTCAGGGATTTTAGTCCAATCGCTTTCAACATCTTTGCTTTTTGAAGAAGTTACAAAATATGTGTAATCATTAAAATTTATAAAGCTTAAATCTGGGCCCCAATTAGGATTTTCTTTTTCGCAGAAAGTTTTGTATGCCTCTAAGCGAAAATTAAGCATCCATTCTGGCTCATTTTTATGTGCTGAGATTTGACGGATAACATTTTCGTTTAAACCAACTTCAGTTCTAAAAACAGTTTGATCTTTATCATGAAATCCGAATTTATAAAAATCCGATAATTGGATTATATCGTTATTCATAGTTAAGGTTTTTCCTTTCTTATGTTTTATATTAATAAATATAAAACAGGACTTGAATAAAATTCAAATTATTACATTGGGTGTAATTTTAGCGAATTTTACTTTGAGTTATATTGATCTAATATGCTTTGCATAGATTTCATTCCTATCAGGCCACATTTAATTCTATTCGCTTGCATATAAAGCTCATCAAAAACTAAGAAATCTTCCATTAAATCTTCATCATAAGGCTTTTCAAAAAGCATATTATGGTATTGGTCGATAAAATACTGAACTTCCTGCACTGTTTTGCCAGGGAAAGTTTCACACATCATAGATGTTGCAGCAGTGGAAATAGAACAAGCTTTTCCATCAAAGCATAAATCTTTAATAATTCCATCTTCAATTTTAGCTTGCAAAACTATATCATCAATACAAGATTCGCTGTTTTCGTGATGATTTAAATAGCAATTATCGTCTACACTATGCTTTTGTCTTGGATCTTTATAATGATCAAGAATAATTGATTTTTTCATTTCTTTTGAGATTTTCATAGAAATATTGCACCCTTTCTAGGTTTTGATTTTTATTTTATAAGAATATGTCAACGCAGTTTTCTAAAGTTACGCCTTTGCAAACTTCTAAAAATCTGTCTACATCTTCTATTGTGTTATAAACATATAAACTAATTCTTAAAGTATCAGTTGTGCCGATAACATTGTCTGTTAGTTTTGCACAGTGATTGCCACCACGCACACAGATATTTTGCTTTGATAAATAAGAAGCAACATCTTGTGAGAATATGCCATCAAATGAAAAAACAACAATGCCAGTGTCGGTGTCTTCGTTGTACACTGTGATATTATCAAACTTTTTTAAGCCTTCGATTAATCTTGTGCTTAATAGCTTTTCGTGTTTTTCTATTTCATTAAAGCCAAGGCTTTGAAGATATTCAACGGCAACTTTTAAAGCTAGCACTTGCTCTATTGGAGGAGTTCCAGCTTCAAAGCTAAATGGGATAGGCTTTAAAATCATATCACATTCTTTATTAAATCTTGCATTAGCACCACCGCCAAGGCGAAGAGGGTTAACATCGCTTAGTAATTCTTTTTTTCCATATAAAACGCCAAGCCCTGATGGCCCTAGCATTTTATGGCTTGCAAAAGAAAAGAAATCAACATCTAAATCTTTTACATCAACTTTTATATGAGGTGCAGATTGAGTTCCATCAATTGAAACTTTTGCACCATATTTATGGGCAAGCTCAGTTATTTCTTTAATTGGATTTACATACCCAAAAACATTTGAAACATGAGTTACAAAAACACCCTTAACATTGCCTTCTTTTAGTATTTCTTCAAAGGCAACTAAATCAAATCTTGATTTTTTTAAAGGCATATATTTAACAGTTGCCCCTGTTTTTTTTGCTAAATCAAAAACTGGTAAAACGCTTGAGGCATGCTCTTGAAAAGAAGATATTAAAACATCACCTTCTTTTACTATTTTTGAAAAATATCCAGCACAAGCCATATTTAACGAATCAGTTGCACCGCCAGTGAAAACAACTTCTTCTGGTAAATTAGCACCTATAAATTTTGAGATAACTTCACGCGCATTTTCAAATTCACGAGTTACAAAAACGCTAGTTTGATAATCGCCCCTGCCAACATTTGCAGTGTGGTTTTCATAAAAATCAACCATTCTATCTATAACGCATTTTGGCTTTAATGAAGTTGCACCCGAATCAAAATAAGTTAATTCTGGATGTTTTAAAAGCATAGGGAAATCTAATTTAACATTAGTTAGCATATATTTCAACCTGCCTTTCTATTTTCGCTTTAACATCTGATTTAATGTTTTCATCGTAAATATTGTTTGCGATTGTTTTTAAAAAGCTATCCACAATTAATGCCATAGCATCGCTATTTGAAAGCCCTCTAGTGTTTAGATAATACATAGTGTTTTCATCAACATCACCAATAGTACAGCCATGTCCTGCTTCAACATCATTTTCATCTATTAATAAATTAGGAACTATTTTAACTTTTTTATTTTTTCCAAGGGTTAAAGCGTGATTTTTTTGAAAGTTTTTAGATTCTTTTGCGCCTTTTTTAATAATTCCAGATGCAACTAATTCAAAACTTGCATCTTTTAATATAACAGACGAGTTGTCCATATTAACACTGCTTTCTCCAGCGGAATTTGTAGCATCAATAGTAATTTTTTTATCGCCAAAGCCAAGAATTGCACAGTTTAAAGAGCAATTAGTGCGCTTTTCTAATAAATTAGTAGCAACCACTCTAGTTAAATCATTTGAAAACACATCAACAAAATTTAAAGTTGCATTAGCGTTTTCATATAAATTATAGTTTTCAGTTAGATTAATTTTTTGAGTAAATTCATTAAATATAAATAAATTACAAGAAGAATTTCTAACATCAAGATTTAAAGCTTTGTTATTTCCATCTTTAATAGATATAAAAACATCGCAGTTTATATCTTTTGATGATAAATTTAAACTCTCGCCTTTAAATTCTATTATATTTAAACCAGAAGTTAGATTAACAGTATTGTTCATTATTATACTCCTTCTGATTTTACTGTAAGGCTGTCGTATCCTTCTCTATCTATTTTGCGTGATAGCTCAACATCTCCAGTTGCCACAACTTTGCCATCGATAATTACATGAACAAAATCTGGATTTATATATTCATAAAAACGTTGGTAGTGAGATACAACTATTAAGCCTAAATCACTTTCACTTAAAGTTTTATTAATAGTATCAGAAACGATTTTCATAGCATCCACATCAAGCCCTGAATCGATTTCATCTAGCATAGCTATTTTAGGCTCTAGCATAAGCATTTGAAGAATTTCATTACGCTTTTTCTCGCCACCTGAAAAGCCATCATTTAAATATCTATTAACAGTTGAAGAAGGCATTTCTAATTCTTCAATTGTTTTATCTAATTTTTTTGAAAATTTAACAAGGCTACCTTGTTTTGAATGAGCTTTCATGCAAGCGTTTAAAAAATCAAAATTAGTTATGCCTTGAATTTCCATTGGATATTGCATACCTAAAAATAATCCAGCTAAACTTCTTTCGTGAGCGCCTTTTCCTAATAGTTCAACGCCATCTAAAAGGATGCTCCCTTTTTTTATTGTGTATTTTGGGTGGCCCATTATGCTTTGAAGCAATGTTGATTTACCATTGCCGTTAGGCCCCATAATTGCATGCACTTCGCCAGATTTAAAAGTGAAGTTTACACCTTTTAAAATATCTTTATCGTCAGTGCTAACGTGTAAGTCTTTAATTTCTAAAATTGCCATTTTTCACCTCGTGTTTGAGTTAAGTTATTTATAATAAATACTGATAGTATCAAATTATCTTTGTTTATTATACTATATTAGTGTACATTTGTACAGTGATTTTTTCACAATTATTGTGAAAAACGGTTAGTTATATTTAACCTAGTTGCACTTAAATGATGTAAAACAGATAAATAAATAAACTTAGCTATTAAAAATATACATAAAAGAACCTACAAATCATATAATTTGTAGGTTCTTTATTAATAAAATTATTTATAACAAGGAATAAAATTATCCTTCGATTGGTGCAAGATGTGCTTGGAAGTGACGTAGGATTGGTGGTTCCCAAGTGATTTTGTATCCTTTTTTGATTTCATGAGCTCTTGCTTTAATAGCAATTAATGCATCAGCCATAACATCAATGTGTGCTTGTGTGTAAACACGACGAGGAATAGCAAAACGAGTGAACTCAAAATCAGCTTCTAATTGTTCTCCAGTATCTGGATTGTTCCCTAGCATGTAAGAGCCGATATCACAAGTTCTGATTCCAGCTTCTTTGTATAATTCAATAGCTAAAACTTGACCTGGATATTCATTGTAAGGAATGTTAGGGAACATAGCTTTTGCATCAACGAACACGCCATGACCGCCAACTGGTGATTGATAAGCAATGCCAGCATCATCTAGTCTTGAAGCAAGATACTCCATTTGACCGATTCTGTATTCTAGGTAAGAATCATCGATACCTTCATATAAGCCAATAGCTAGAGCTTCTAAATCACGTCCGTTTAGACCACCGTATGTATAAAAGCCTTCGTATGAGATACAGTTAGCTTTAATTTTTAGAATTAATGGTGAATTACCATCTTTAATACCAATCATACCACCCATGTTTACGATTGTATCTTTTTTCGCACTCATTGTGCACATATCAGCTAAAGCGAACATTTCTCTAACGATTTCTTTAACTGTTTTATTTTGGTAGCCTGGTTCACGTTTTTTTATGAAGTAAGCATTTTCAGCATATCTTGCAGCATCTATGTTCATTGTGATGCCGTATTTTTTACAAATAGCAGCAACGTCTTTAGCATTTTGCATTGAAACAGGTTGACCGCCAGCTGAGTTGTTTGTGATTGTTAAAACAACTAAACCAACATTTTCAGCACCTTTTTCAAGGATAGTTTCTTCTAATTTTTTAATGTCCATATTGCCTTTAAAATCAGCTCTTATAGAAGGATCTTTAGCTTCAGCAACAACACAGTCGATAGCTC
Organism: uncultured Oscillospiraceae bacterium; assembly: GCA_964628475.1. Classification (GTDB taxonomy): domain Bacteria; phylum Bacillota; class Clostridia; order Oscillospirales; family Ruminococcaceae; genus RGIG3102. Next base: position 5,909 of record CAZVOQ010000105.1, read on the forward strand.
TAGCACCAGCTAATTCAACGTGAGCTCTTGTTGTATCAAAGAACATATTTGAAATAGCAAATTTGCCTTCTTGTAAAAATGTTGGGAATAAAACTTTTTCAGCAGCTCTTCCTTGGTGAACTGGTTGAATGTATTCATATCCGAAAATATCACGGCCAGCGTCTACAAATTTAAAGTAGCTTCTTGCACCTGCATAAGCTTCATCGCCTTTAAGCATCGCAGACCATTGATTATCACTCATAGCATTTGTGCCAGAGTCTGTTAATAAATCGATATAAACAGCATCACTTTTTAAACCGAATAGGTTATAGTTAGCTTCTTTAATTAATTGTTCTCTTTCTTCTTTTGTTGTCATTTTAATTGGTTCAACCATTTTAATTCTAAAAGGTTCTGCAACGTA
>CAZVOQ010000106.1:0-6263 GCA_964628475.1 uncultured Oscillospiraceae bacterium
AAAGATGGTGTGGTTTACAAATAACTTTTAATTAAAAAACTTGTATGGGGTAATTAAAATGATTGAATATAAAGAAATAGATTCTGATTTTTTAAACAAGATTAAAGAAATTTATGATGATTCAAATTGGAAGGCGTATTTAGGAAATGATGATAAATTAATTAAAGCATTTAACAATTCATTATATATTCTAGGTGCTTTTTATAATCAAGAACTTATAGGCTTTATAAGATGTGTTGGTGATGGCCAGCATGTAGTTTTAGTTCAAGATTTAATTGTTTTATCAGCGTTTCAACAAAAAGGAATTGGAACACATCTATTTAAAGTATGCTGGGATAAATATTCAAATGTGAGAATGTTTTTTGTTGTAACAGATATCAATGACAAGGTGAATAATCATTTTTATCCATCGTTTAATATGAAAAAATTAGAAGATGGCGATATGGTTTCTTATTTTAGATAGCTAAAAATAAAATAAGCATATTAACTCGAATTTTAGAGTTAATATGCTTATTTTTATAATAAATTTGACTATAATTAAAAATAAAGATATAATTAATTCTATTGTAAAAAAATTCAAACTTTTGAAAGGGATGATTATAATATGAACAGAAAAGGAAAATCTATATTATTTATTGTAGCAGCTTTAATATTTACACTAACTTATACAGCTTTTATGGGTATAAAGCAGGTTGAAAATGGCCAAGAGATAGTTTGGTTTAAAGGTGCAGAGGATATTAGATATGGAATTGATATTAGAGGCGGCGTTGAGGCAACATTTGTGCCAGAAACAGGCGAGGCAACTGATGAGGAAATGCAAGCAGCCGAAGAAGTTATAAAAGCGAGATTATTAAATTTAAATATAACTGATTATGAAGTTTATACAGATTTTAATAATGATAGATTAATAGTAAGGTTTCCGTGGAAAGAAGGGGAAACAGAGTTTAATCCTCAAGATGCTATTGATGAAATAGGAGCGAGCGCAGTTTTAACGTTTAGAGAAGGGCTAGATATCGATGAAAATGGCTTACCGATAAATGATACAAAAGATAATATTATATTAGTTGGCGAAGATATTGAAAGTGCAGAATCTGTTTTAATTCAAGATCCATCTAGTAAATTAACACAGTATGTAGTTGAGCTTAATTTAACACAAGAAGGAGCAAAAAAGTTTGAAGAAGCTACAACAAAGCTTTCACAAACACAAGATGTGATTTCGATTTGGATGGATGATACCTTAGTTTCATATCCTCAAGTTAATGAGCCTATTTCAGGGGGTACTGCGATTATCTCAGGATCTGATTTTGATTCAGTTAGCACTAAATCTTTAGCAAACACGATTAATGCAGGGAGTCTGCCTTTTTCTTTAACAACAGAGAATTTCTCAAGCATTAGCCCAACGCTTGGTGCTTCAAGCCTTGAGGCAATGATTTTAGCTGGTGGAATAGCATTTTTATTAGTAGCTTTATATATAATAATTCTATATAAACTACCAGGAGCTATAGCAGTTATTGCTTTAATGGGACAAGTTGCAGCTACGATAGCGTTTATATCAGGGTTTTTCCCAGATTCAAATAGCTTTACTATGACACTTCCAGGTATTGCAGGGATAATTCTAGCGATTGGAATAGGCGTTGATGCTAATATCATAACCTTTGAAAGAATTAAAGAAGAATTAAAAACTGATAAAACTTTAGAAGAAGCATTAACAGCAGGTTTTTCAAGGGGACTTGCGCCTATTATTGATGGGAATATAACTGTTTTAATAATTGCTGTTATTTTAATGGGTGCATTTGGTCCAACGGACAGTGTGTTCTCAAAAATATTCTTTATGTTTGGTGCATCTACCTCGGGGACGATCTATGCGTTTGGATATACTTTATTAATAGGTGTTTTGCTAAACTTTGTTATGGGAATTTGCGCTTCACGATTAATGCTTCGTGCAGCTAGTAAGTTTAAATCTTTAGGTAGTTTAAAGCTATATGGCTATAATGAAAAGCAAAAACAAAGAAAAGAAATTGATTTCATTAAAAATAGAAGAAAATTCTTTGTGTTTTCTAGTGTTTTAATAGCAATTATTTTTGCGTTTAGCATATTTATAGGAGTTAAAACAGATATTCAATTTACTGGTGGTGCGATAATGTCGTATGAGTATACTGGTGAATTAGAAATAAGTGAAATAGAAGCAGTTGTTGATAGCGTTTTACAAACAGAGTCAACTGTTCAAATAGGAAATAATCTTACAACAGGGCAAAGCACATTTTCAATTTCTTTAGCCGGTGGAAAAACTATTACTACAAATGTTTTAACTGAAATTGATAACGCATTTAGCGAAAATTTTGCAAATAATAATGTAATGCAACTAGAAGTTAATAATGTTGATCCAGTTATGGGTAATGAATTTATGCTAAAAAGTGTTTTAGCTCTGATAATTGCATCGCTTTTAATTTTAGGGTATATAACAATTAGGTTTTCAAATATCGGTGGTTTTTCAGCTGGGGCAATGGCTGTTGTTGCTTTAATACATGATTTAATCATTATTTTTGGTGTATTTGTAATTTGTGGATTTACTATTAATGGCAATTTTATAGCAGCGATGCTAACGATTTTAGGGTATTCAATTAATGATACAGTTGTTGTTTACGATAGAATAAGAGAAAATAAAATCCTGCATCCAGAAATGGAATTTATAAAACTTGTTAATATGAGCATTAATCAATCATTAGTTAGAAGTTTAAACACAACCGTTTCAACGGTTATTGCACTTGGAGTGGTTTGTGTAGTTGCATTAATGTTTAACTTAAATAGCATTTTAACATTTGCATTTCCAATGACAATTGGTATGATTTCAGGAGTGTATTCAACAATTTGTATTGCGGGGCCATTATGGGTTGAATATGAATTAAAAAGAAAAAAGCCAGAAACTGATGAAGAAAATGAGATTATAGCTGAAAGCTAAAAGGAACGGGTTATAGTGTAATAGCTATAAAGAAACTTTGCGAATCAAAAAACACAAGGGAATGGCGAAAGTCATTCCCTTGATTTATATAAAAGTTTCGCTTTAAAAGGAGAATAGTAGTTCTTTTGATAGCAAAAGATATAATACCACCGTTTTTTTCATGCAGAATATTGCTAAAGTAAATGGGAAAAGGCTATCTATTCACTTTGTGAATATTAAGCCATCTTGACCTTCGCTTTGCGTATTTACAGATTAGCTTTTTATTTTATAAAAAGCATCTTATTTACGGCTTTGTCAGTATTTATTAAAAAAGAAACAAGTGGCATCGAGCCACTTGCTTCTTTATAAGTAGTAAGATATATCGCAATTCCTTTTAATTTTAAAGCCTATTATAATCAATTTATAGAAAAATTTAATAAATGCTATTAATAAAATTTTCTAATAAAAAATAAGAAATTACGGCAATTAGAAATGCAATCCCAGATGATTTTAAGTATTTACTGCTATTCTTTGAAGAATCTTCTGATTTAGAAAACATAGAAACAAAGCTAATAAGCAATAAGAAAAATCCAGCGATTATTGCTATGAAAATAACCATTATAAATGGTAAAAAAAGCATACCCATATTTAAATTCCTTTTTGTATTGTTTGTAAAATATCATAAAAATAATTAGTAGATAATTTTAGATGTTTTTATGATAAGTTAGTTAAATTATAATTTATCAAAATATTCTTTAGTAAAACAAGTATTTAATTCAAAGGTTTTTCCTTTTAAATAATTAAGCGTATTATCATCAGGTATATTGCAAAACTCTAAACTGTAAGCAGATAAAAGCTGGCTTTTTAAAGATTTATTTATAATTTTATTATACTTTTTATCCCCTACAACAGGGCATTTTAAAAAGCTTAAATGTGCTCTTATTTGGTGTGTTCTACCTGTTACTAAAGTTGCTCTTATTAAAGAAAGATTGCTTTTAGCTTCAAGCGTTTTAAAAATAGTAATTATTTCTTTTGAATCATCTGTTTTTTTATAAGAAACAGATACCTTTTTTTCTTCTCTATCCCTAGTTAAAAAAGCAGAATATTCATCGTCTTTAATCTTTCCGTTGCATACAGCAAGATAGCTTTTTTTAACTAAATTATCTTTAATAATAGCATTCATATCTCTTAAAGAAGAGTAGTTTTTCGCGCAAATTATAAGGCCTTCTGTTCCTTGGTCTAATCTATTGCAAACACTAGGTGTAAAGCTGTTTTCCTTTTCAGGTGAAAACTCGCCTTTTTCTTCAAGATAATCTTTTAAAAATGAAACGATATCATATTCTTTTTTACTATCTGAATGCGATAAAACTCCAAAGGGTTTAAAAATAAATATAATATTATCGTCTTCATAAAAAATATCGAATTTTCGCTTTTGAATATCTAATTTCTCTTTTTTAACTGGGGTATTTGAAAAAAACTCATCATTTATATAAAGTTCTAGTAAATCGCCTTGTTTAATTCTATAATCAGGAGCGGCTTTTTTGCCGTTAACTTTTATTCTTTTATTACGAAATGATTTGTTTAATAAGCTATTTGGCATAGAAGGGCATACCTTTTGACAAAATCTACTTAAACGAACTCCATCATCGTTACTAGTTGCGGTAAAATTTTTCATAATTTTCTTAACTTTCTACTTTTATTTTCACTTAATTTATAGTATAATAATATGGTGTATGTGCAGCTTTAAATATAGTATATATTATTTTTATGCTTAAGTAAATAAATTTTTGTTAAAGGAGGTATAATTATGAGTATCCACAAAGGCCACAGACAGCGTTTGAAATCTCGATTTTTAAAGCAAGGTTTAGCAGACTTTGAAGACCATAATGTGTTAGAATTATTATTATTCTTTTCAATACCTCAAGGTGACACAAATGAAACAGCACATAGACTCTTAAAAGAATTTAAAACACTATCAAATGTATTTGATGCAGATATTTCGGACATAATAAAGGTGAGCGGAGTTGGAGAACATACGGCAACTTTAATTAAATTAATTCCAGAATTATTATCAAAATATCATAATGATAAAACAAAAGATATAAAATTAATTAATTCAACTAAATCAGCAGGCGAATTCTTTTTGCCTAAATTTTATGGAAAAAAGAATGAAGAAGTGCATGTTATCGCTTTAGATGATAAAAGAAAAATAATAAAACATGAAAAGCTATTTGAGGGAACAGTTAATGCTTCGCAAATAACAATTAAAAAAGTTATGCAGTTTGCATTAGCAACCAATGCTACTGGAATTGTTATCTCTCATAACCATCCAACAGGAGTTGCGCTTCCATCTGGTAATGATGTGAAAGTTACTAGAAAGCTAAGAGAAGCGTTAGAACTTATGAATATTCAGCTATGCGATCATATAATTGTTGCAGATGAAGATTTTGTGTCCCTTGCAGATAGTGGATATTTTGAATAAATGAATTAAGGAGAAAAATGGATAAATTTATTTTAAAAAGTGATTATACTCCATCAGGTGATCAGCCACAAGCGATAGATATAATCAGCAAAGGCATTGAAGAAGGAAAAACCGACCAGATACTTCTTGGCGCAACTGGTACTGGTAAAACTTATACAATGGCGCAAATTATAGCTAAAACAAACAGACCAACTCTAGTTTTAGCACATAATAAAACTCTTGCAGCACAGCTTTGCACAGAGTTTAAAGAGTTTTTTCCAGATAATGCAGTTGAATATTTTGTTTCCTATTATGATTATTATCAGCCGGAAGCTTATATTCCAGCAAAAGATGTTTATATAGAAAAAGATAGTGCGATAAATGAAGAGATAGATAGGCTTCGTCATAGTGCAACAGCTAGTTTATCTGAAAGAAAAGATGTTATTATAGTTGCAAGTGTATCTTGTATTTACTCTTTGGGTGATCCTGTAAATTATCGTGAAATGGTGCTGTCTTCTCGTCCAGGGCAAAAGATTTCAAGAGAAGATTTTATGCTCAAATTAGTTAAACTTCAATATGAGCGAAACGATATGAATTTTATTCGTAATAAATTCAGAGTTCGTGGAGATGTTGTTGAGGTTTATCCAGCTTATTCACAAGAAATAGCATTTAGATTTGAATTTTTTGGAAATGAAATTGAAAGAATAAGAGAAATTCATGTTTTAACAGGTGAAGTTAAAGCAACAGTTATGCACGCAGTTATTTTTCCAGCGAGTCACTATATTGTGCCAGAAGATAAGATGAAATTAGCACTTGATAAAATTCGTGATGAAATGGACGAGCAGGTTAAAAAGTTTTCTAGTG
>CAZVOQ010000107.1:0-6250 GCA_964628475.1 uncultured Oscillospiraceae bacterium
CGAATTTGCTAATAAAAATCCAAATTATACTAAGAATAGAATATTTCTTGTATCTTTTCTTCTGTCATATTTTCGATTATTCCAATAGCTAAATCAATAGCTGATTTAACATCATCAATATGAGCATAGCCATAATGAGTGTGTATGTATCTTGATGGAACACCTAAAACTAAGCAAGGCACACCTTCATTTTGTAGATGTATTGTTCCTGCATTCGTTGAGCCACCAGTTCTTACAGCAAACTGGGTTTTTATATTGTTTTTATTTGCAATTTCTTTTGCAAATTTTATAAATCTTGGATTTGCAACCATTCCTAAATCCCTATGCCTTACTTGAACACCCTCACCAACTCTACCTTGAGCTGTAATAGTGTCAACATAAAAATCATCTGATGGCGTTCCCTCAAAAATAATAGCAAAATTCGGCTTTACAACTTTAGCAGTTACATTAGCACCTCTTACGCCAACCTCTTCTTGAGTTGCAAGTGCAGCAGTTACATGAACTGGCACTTCCTTATTTTCCAATCTTTTCATAACTTCTAAAGCACAGTAAACCCCTAAACGACAATCAAAAGCTTTCCCTAGCATCATTCCAGTTTTTTCATTATAATCAAAATAAACTTCTGGCATTACCGCATCGCCTGCCTCGATTCCAAATATTTCAACAACTTCTTCTCTCGTTCTTACACCTAAATCTAATTGAATATCATTATATGTATTAAGAGGTCTTGCTTGTTCTTCTTTTGATTTAAAATGAGGTGGCTTTGATGTAGAAACTGCTCTGTGCAATTCCCCTTTTGAATTTTTAACCATAAATAAATGAGCTGGAATATTTCCATCAACCCATCCGCCAATTTGTATTATTTTTAATAATCCGTTTGGCATTATACTTTGAACCATTAGCCCCACTTCATCAGTATGTGCATCGAGCATCACAACTGGCTTTTGAGCGTTTATATCGTGATTGATATAAACATTTTGCATATGATCTTTTTTTACAGGATAATTGCCTGCATTTTCTATTACAATTTTAGCCACATCATCTTCAAATCCAGATGGACCAAAAGCATCTGATAAATCTCCAATTAATTTTATATCTAACATATTGTAAATTCCTTTCATAGTAAATTTAAAATTTAACATTATTATTATATATCCTAACACTACATTTTTCAACATAAAATATCATTTTTTATTAATTTTTTCTTGAAAAATATAATTTTCTATATCCACAGTTTTTGCATAAATTTTCTGTTATTGTTTTTGCAGTAAATCCATCAAACATTTCTCTTGCCCTTTTAGAATTTAATATATCAAAAAGAGATTCTTTAAAAATATTCCCAAGGTTTATTTCGCCCTCACTATCTAAGCAACATGGGACAACTGTTCCATCTGAAAGAACAGCTATTTGACTTCTTAATCCATAGCAAAATCCTCTTTTATCTCCATCGTTTTCATCGTTTAAACTCGGCCACGAAAATTCTTTAGACATACTGATATATAGATTTTCTTTAATTTGAATATTAAATCTTCTTTTATTACTATTTGAATTATCTTTTAAAACATATTCTTCAACATATTTTTTTAAATCCATTTCGATTTTCAGCTCGTCTTGCAAATAAGAAAGCAGAAATTGATTTTGATTATGATTAATATTATCTTTAGTTATATTCCAAAGTCTAAATTCTGTAAATGTTTTATTACTTTTAACATTATTATAGTAATTAATAGCTTTATCAAGATATTCTTTTAATGATAATTCTATCTCATTATTTGAAAAACTATGCAATGAAATACAAACACTATTCGGCAAATTCTCCATATTTAATTTTTGTATCATTGTTCCATTTGTTACAATATTAATATTTAGCTCTTCTTTTTTAAATTCATTTATTATTTCATTTATATCTGGGTGTAAGCAAGGCTCGCCCATAACATGAAGATAGTATTTTTTTCCTGAGCTTTTAAATTCATTTATTATTATTCTTATTTCATCTAAAGATATAAATCTTGGTTTTCGCTTTGTTTTTGGACAAAATCTGCAATCAAGATTACAAACATTTGTTATTTCAATATAAACCTTTTTAAATTTTTTCATATTTTCCTTTATAAAGCAATAAGCCCACTATAATAATAGTAGGCTTAGATTTATTATATTCTGCTTATTCCTTGTTTTATTGCTGTATCAGCAACTGCTTTTGAAACAACTTCAACAACTCGCTTATCAAATGAATCTGGAATAATAAATTCAGGATTAAGCTCAGCGTCTGTTACAACGCTTGCTAAAGCTTTTGCTGCTGCTAATTTCATTTCTTCAGTTATATCAGTTGCTTTTACTTCTAAAGCACCTTTAAATATGCCTGGGAAAGCTAAAACATTATTGATTTGATTTGCAAAATCACTTCTTCCTGTTCCAACAATATATGCACTACCAGCTTTTGCAACGTCTGGCATAATTTCAGGCGTTGGGTTTGCCATAGCTAAAATAACTGGATCTTTTGCCATACTTTCAACCATTTCTTTTGAAACTAGATTTGCTCTTGAAACGCCAATAAATACATCAGCACCAACTAGCGCCTGTGCTAAAGTTCCTTTTAATTTTTCTTTATTAGTTACTTTTGACATTTCTCTTTGGGCATCTGTATTAGCTTCTCCGCCTTCAACTAAAGTGCCAAAAATATCACACATAATTAAATTTGTAAAGCCTAAATCCATTATTAATTTACCAATAGAAATTCCTGCTGCACCTGCACCATTTAATACAACTTTTAATTCACTCGGATTTTTCCCTTTTAATTTAGCTGCATTAAGCATAGCAGCACCAACAACAATCGCTGTTCCATGTTGGTCATCATGGAATACAGGAATATCGCATAATTCTTTTAATCTTCTTTCAATTTCAAAACAAGCTGGTGCTCCAATATCCTCAAGATTAATCCCACCAAAGCTTTTAGACATTTTATGAACTATATTCACAATTTCATCAGTGTCTTTGCTATCTATACATAAAGGAAACGCATCAACTCCGGCAAACTCTTTAAATAAAACACATTTACCTTCCATTACTGGCATAGCAGCGCTAGGGCCTATATCTCCAAGACCTAAAACAGCCGTTCCGTTAGTGATAACAGCAACCATGTTTCCTTTTCTTGTATATTCATAAGCTAACATTTCATCTTCAGCAATTTCAAGGCAAGGCTGTGCTACACCTGGAGTATACGCTACAGCTAACTCTTCTTTATTTGTAACTTTCGCTCTTGAAACTACTTCAATTTTACCATTCCACTCTTTATGAGCGTCTAAAGCAATTTTTTTTGCATCTAATACTGACATATTCAAACATTCCTTTCATAAAAAAAACTATTTATTATTTTCAAATTGTCTTGCTTGTTTATCTGGATTTAAAATTTCTGCTATTTGCTCTTCATTTAATCCATATTCTCTAGCACCATCAATGATTGGTGTGCCATCTTTTAAAAACTTCTTAGCTATATCCGCCGCTGCTTTATATCCTATAACTGGGCATAAGGCTGTTACAAATCCTGTTGAATGATATAGCAAATCATGGCATCTTTCTTCATTTGCTTTAATATCTAAAATACAATTATGAATAAAAGTGTCAATTGCTCCTACTAAAACTGTTATTGATTCATATATTCTATTAAATATAACAGGTTCAAATGCGTTTAATTCTAGTTGTCCAGCTTCTGCTGCCATTGTAACAGTTGTATCGTTTCCGATAACAACAAAACAAGCTTGAGTTACAACTTCTGGAATAACTGGATTAATTTTTCCTGGCATAATTGAAGAGCCGTTTTGTTTTGCTGGAATAATTATTTCTCCAAGCCCTGCTTTAGGGCCTGAATTTAATAATCTAATATCATTTGCTATTTTTGAAAGAATAACTGCTGTATTTTTTAAGCTTGAAGAAACATGACTAAAAGCGTCCACATGCATTGTTGCATCAATCATATCCTCTGCTTGTTTAAAATCATACCCTGTTATTTTGTTTATTTCATTAGTTATATTATGATAAAAATATTCAGATGAATTTATTCCAGTTCCTATTGCTGTTCCACTCATATTGATAACTAGTAGCTCTTCTTTTGAATTAATAATGCGATTACGCCCTCTTTTAACTGCTGTTGCGTAAGCTTTAAATTCTTGCCCTAGAGTAACTGGGACAGCATCCATTAATTGAGTTCTACCTAGTTTTAGCACATCTTTAAATTCATCAGATTTTAGCATTAAAGCTTTATTTAATTCTTCTAATTTATCTTCTAGGGTAAACATTGCTTTATATAATGCAATTTTTAATGATGTTGGATAAACGTCATTTGTTGATTGCGACATGTTAACATGATCATTTGGATGACAATGAATATAATCGCCTTTTTCTTTACCCATTTTTTCAAGGGCAATATTTGCAATAACTTCGTTTGCATTCATATTTGCGCTAGTTCCAGCCCCACCTTGAATTTGATCAACTATAAAGGCATCACGATATTTCCCTTTTAATAATTCATCACAAGCATCCGTTATATACTTTGCAATTTCTGTATCTAATTGATTTGCATCTCTATTTGCAATAGCACAAGCTTTTTTAATTACTGCTAATGCTTCTATTTGAATTCTTGGAATAGCCCTGCCACTCACATGAAAATTTTCAAAAGCTCTTAAAGTTTGCACACCGTAATATGCATCTTTTAAAACTTTTTTTTCGCCTACTGAATCACTCTCAATTCTATACATTATACTTGCTCCTTTTATCATTTTCTTTTATCATATAATAGCAAAATGATTAATAAATGTAAACACAATTAAATAAACTTTGAATAAAATAACATATTTTCTTTTTCTTCTTATTATAATTAACAAAATGATATTTTATCTTTATAAAATAAACCTTTTATTTAATTCCATTATCTATTAAGAAGTTTAAAGAAACCAATATATGTTTATCTAATATTACCACTTATTTTCTATAACTTTTTATATATTATGTTAATATTCAATATAAATATAGATTTTGACTTTATTATATATGAATTGTATAATATTATATACATTTATTATAATTAAAAAGGAGGAATTACTATTTCATCAACAACTTTAAAATTAATTGCAAGCATCTTAATGTTAACTGATCATGTAGCTCAGTTTTTTAATGGAACTCCAATTTTATTAAGACAAATCGGGCGAATTAGTGCCCCTATATTTATTTTCACTGCTTGTGTGGGATTTAAACACACAAAAAGCAAAATAAATTATCTAAAGAATTTATATATTTTCTCTTTTTTTATGTCAATAATCTCTGCCATACTAAATTTTCTAATTTCATCGCCTGCAAAAAGCTATATCACTAATAATATATTTTCCACACTATTATTAATTGATATTTTCGTTTTTATTATAGAAACAACTCAAGACAATAAATCTATGCGCAATAATTATATCTTCTACTTTGCTTTATATAATTTTATATCCATAATTTTGCACTCTACACTTTTATATTCAAACAATTACAGCCTTTCATCTTTGCTTTCAATTTTCCCAAATATTATTTTCACTGAAGGTGGTACATTAATATTTTGTTATGGTGTATTAACTTATTTTTATCAAGATTCAAAAGTTAGCTTAATTCTAATTAATATTTTTATTAGCTTAATCTATTTATTATCTAAAGATTTTAATATAGACTTTATTTTAAATGTGAACTATCAATGGATGATGATTTTTTCTTTACCTTTTATACTTGTGTATAATAAAACTAAGGGGAAAGGATATAAATATTTTTTCTACTTTTTCTATCCAGTGCATATATTTATTTTATTTATCCTATCATCACTTTAATAAATTCCACCTAAAGTATTGACATTTTAGTGATTAGTATATAAAATATAATAGACTCTTTTGGAGAGATGTCTGAGTGGTCGAAGGTGCTCGCCTGGAACGCGGGTGTGCTGTCAAAGGTACCGGGGGTTCGAATCCCCCTCTCTCCGCCATATATTAAAAAAAGCTAGGTTTTACCTAGCTTTTTTCTTTGTTGTAATATAAAATCCCAAAATAATCCCAAAATCACTCTATCAAATTAACATCAGTTTTTAGTTCTTCTAACTCCTCTTTCATAATTTCAAATACACCATTTACAAAATCTTCTAATACTTCAACTGTAATCACTGGTTGAAGCCATTTCGGGAGATACTTATTTAATTTACCGCAAACATAGGCTAGTTTTTCTTTTCCTGCTT